>JBCCNE010000001.1:0-79770 GCA_039026015.1 Cyanobacteria bacterium P01_C01_bin.70
ATAAACAATGCACACCCAGCCGCACACAGCAATTGGCGTTCAAAGTCCGGCATTTCGACATTGCCTGCAGGCCAACGCAAGCAGCCCACGGTTCCGTTACATTTGGCCTCTTCCGGCCGAGTGCAGGGCCAACATCAGCATCGACATCTTCTCAAGCGATCGACAAGTCACTCTGCGTACTTCGTCACTGAGAGCAACTCCCTCACAAAGCAATTGCGCCAGCCAACAATCCGCAAGCATACAAACGCACTGATCAATGGCACTGCGATCGCATCCAAAAACCCATGGCGATTTTTTAGAGGCTTAAACACCGTTGGCCTAAATTTAGCCCAAAACGGCTAACTGTCACACACCTCAAACCCATATTTCCTCGTTACCGCAATCACCCCAAACCCAATGGTTTCAGTTGAGTGGTTGCGACCTTACGCAAATATTCGAAGCAGGGTATGAACTCCCTTAAAACCTAACAAGGAAACGGGATAACAGCCTGTTAGGGCTAAACCCGCAAACTCTTAATGAATTCAGATGTCTAAAAAACAGGGCAAGGGCGGGCAATTCCATATCCCTGTAAGTAATCTATCCCCATCTGGGCTAACTGGTCTTGGAGATCTAGGTTTTCAACCCACTCAGCAATGGTTTTAAGCCCCATGACATGACCTACATGATTAATCGACTCTACAATCGCATAGGTCGCTGGATCACTGATGATATCTCTCACAAACTTACCGTCGATTTTTAGGTAATCCACCGGCAGGGTTTTGAGATAGCCAAACGATGACATACCACTGCCAAAATCATCTAAAGCAAAGGGGCAACCCAGTTGCTTGAGTTCATTGATAAAATGCATGGCCTGATCTAGGTTGGCGATCGCCGCTGTTTCAGTAATCTCAAAGCCAATCGCATGGGGTGAAACATTATGTTGGGCAAACTGTGCCTTTAAGAAGTTCAGAAATTGAGCATCCCCCACACTGGCCCCAGAGAGGTTAATCAGATGCAACGTCTCTGGAACATTTTCAGAAGTTGGGCACTGTTTAGGTTGGGCACCCTCAACATGGGCAAAAAATGTCTGCACGACCCAACGATCAATCTCGGTCATTAATCTATAGCGCTCAGCCGCCGGAATAAACACCCCTGGCGTAATCATTTCGCCTTGCTCATTCAGCATGCGCACTAGGATTTCATAATGATCAATTTGCGCTTCATCAGAATTGCTCGTGTGGACAATTGCTTGGCGATAAAGGCAAAAGCGATTATCTTCTAGCGCTTGTCTAATGCGGAGACTCCATTCTTGTTCGCCTTGCTGTTTGGCTAGTTCAGAATCATCGGCTTGGTAGATGTTGATGCGATTTCGGCCCCGACTTTTTGCCGCATAACAGGCGGCATCGGCAGCGCTTAGCACTTCAGATAAGGTTTGACTATCGGGTTGCAAGGCAACCAAACCGATGCTGACACCAATCCGAAAAGCCTTTGCCTGCCAGAGAAAGTGATAGTTTTGGACTGCTTCACGCAGCTTTTCAGCAATGCGATTAGCTTGTTCCAATGAGCACTTTTTGAGCAACAGTCCAAATTCATCTCCCCCCAACCGCGCCAAGATATCTGTAGCCCGGATTTGACTCTTGAGGAGTCGGGAGACCTGGCGTAAGAGTTCATCTCCAGCGGCATGACCACAGGTATCGTTGACAATCTTGAACTGGTCTAGATCCAAGTAGCCAAGCACATGAACTTCTTGACACTGTTGCACTTCTTTCAATGTTTCTTCGAGCAACTGCTCAAAGTGCCGTCGATTCGTTAAGTCAGTTAAGGCATCATGGCTAGCCTGCCACGACAATCGATGCGAGAGTTGGCGCGATTGGGTGACATCATGAAAAACCATGACAGTACCAATCATGCGACCCGCGCGATCTCGAATTGGCGCAGCAGAATCTTCAATGCAGTATTCTGTGCCCTGGCGGGAAATCAAGACAGTATGATTGTCAAGCTCAGTTGTACAACCGTCTCTCAACACCTGCTCAACTGGATTTTCAGCCGGTTCCCGCGTGACTTCATGCACAATTCTGAAAACCTCCATCAACGGCCTGCCCTTGGCGGCGGATGCAGTCCACCCCGTCAATTGCTCAGCGACTGGGTTGAAATACTCAACTTGTCCCTGAGCATTGGTGGTAATTACTGCATCCCCAATGGAATGTAAGGTTACCTGAGCCAGTTCTTTTTCACGAAACAGCTCTTGGGCCATGCGCTTACGCTCTGTAATATCAATACATGAGCCAATGTAGCCAGCAAATTTTCCATTCGGCAGAATGCGAGGGGCCGCAATATCCAACATCCAGCGATATTCTTCGTCATACCGCTGTAGCCGATACTCTCTCTGGAACGGTTGACAAGCCTCAAAGGCCTTCAGATAGCTATCCCGATAGGCTTCACAGTCTTCTGGATGAATCCCCTCGGTCCAGCCATTATCCAACTCCTGTTCCAGGGTGCGTCCAGTAAAGATTAATCGGCTCTGATTAAAGTAAGTAAATCGCTTATTTACATCAGAGACCCAAATCATCATGGGTGCCGTATCTGCCATCGTGCGGAATCGTGCTTCGCTTTCTTGTAACTCAGCAGTTCGGTTGGCCACCAACTCTTCTAGATGTTGTTGGTATTGATAAAGGGCGGCGTCAGCATTGCGACGCTGGAGGGCATGGGCAAAGATTTCACCCACAGTTTTCAACAGTTCAATCGCTTTAAAGAAACCACTGGATGCCTGGTCTGGTAGGGGAACCTCACAGGGCGTGTGCGACCGCTTTGATGCACAACTAACCCAGCCCATCACATGATTTTGATAGCGGATCGGAACCGTCACAAGGGAATGTACCCCTAAGGCTTGCCAGTGGGTTTTATCCATTGCCGCTTCTGTCGGCAAATCTGCAAGGCTGGCAATGCAAATCACCTGACCCTGAAGAATCTGGTGTGTCATCCAAGGTAAGGCTGACAATGACGGATTTTGAGGCTCGGAAGGGTGAGACTTGGCCCCCATGGCCATATACTCGTGCGTGATCTGAAAGGTCTGATCCGTTGACGAGAGCTGGGCCATAAAACCCGCATCCGTCTCCGTGAATACCGCAACGTCTTGCAACGTCTGTCGGATGCCCCCATCTAGTTCAGTAGAAGCTAAGTTACTAAAGCGGCTAGAAATTTGAGCCACGAGTTGAGCTTGGGAAACTTGATCTGCTAGCGCGTCTTCAATCTGCTGCCGCTTAGTTATGTCTTGGAAGGTACCGATTGACCGCATCGGATGGTCAGCACTGTCATAGAAAGTCTGGCCACGGGCGGATATGTGTTTGATGCGGCCATCGCCCATGCGTAGGCGATGGGTAATTTCGTAGGCGGTCTGTTTTTTAACTGAATCAACATAGGCTTGGTTGACTTGAACCCGATCATCGGGATGGACGGCACTTAGAAATGCTTCGTAGGTTGCTTTAAACCGCTGAGGATTAATTTCAAAGATGCGATAGGTTTCATCTGACCAGAGTAAAGTATTGGTCTGGAGGTTGAGTTCCCAGCTGCCAATATGAGCAATTTTCTGGGCTTCGTTTAAGCGAACTTCGCTGGTTTTGAGAGCTGACTCGGCCTCTTTGCGTTCTGTAATATCTGTAACTGTGCCGATATAGCCGATGGTTTCACCCTCGGGGCCAATTTCTGCCACGGCTTGCCCATAAACCCACGTCACCAAACCCATGCAAGTTTGGAAACGATATTCGAGCCGAAAAGGGCATTTAGTTTGAGCTGCACGATACCATTCTGTTGCAACCAGTTCTCGATCCTCTGGGTGAATGCTTTCCACCCAACCCTTACCCATGGCTGCTCCAAAGGTTATCCCAGCGATGCGACACCAGCGACTGTTGACATACACACAATCGCCGTTTGCATCTGTCTGAAAGATGCCGACGGGGGCCGCTTCAGCTAGGCTGGCATAGCGCTGCTCACTCTGATAAAGGGCGGCCTCAGCCTGTTTGCGATCGCTGATATCTCGCCCTTCTGGAATCAACAATTTGACCTGTCCAGTCTCATCTAAAAGGGGACGTAGGGAAAAATCAATCGTGGCGATCCGATCTACCCCCATCACATCTACTTCATAGCGGACAAACTTCCCCTGGGCGGCACGGGTGATCGCGCTTTTCAGTTGCTCTTGAATTTCAATCGAATTCATCCACCAGTGTGTTTCCCATAAGGGACGGTTAATCACCTCTTCTCGCTGCAAGCCGCCAAAATCGAGGGCAGTCTGGTTAGCTTCAATTACAGTGCCGTCGGGTTCGAGTAAGCCAATAAACTGAAACGTCTGATTAAAAATGGCGCGAAATCGTTCTTCACTTTTCTGCACCTGACTTTCGAGATCGAAGGCCCGAGATTGCAACCACTGGATTCGTTCATCTTTCAGTTGCTTGACCTGATGTTGCAGTGCCACAACTGTTTTCTGCATTTCTAGGGGATCTAATGCGGTTAGGATACTGGTTTGGGTCACGATGCCAACTAAGGCTCCTTGGGCATCGGCAACAACCAAACGCCTGACGCGCATTCGGGTCATGGTTTGATGGGCATTCCATAAGGAATCTTCTGGACTGAGGCACACCAGTGGTGTGCTCATGATGGCTTGGGCTTGCAGGGTGCTTAAGTTCAGTTCTAGCGCCTGAAACTGAACGATATCCCGTTCAGTCACAATGCCAATTGGGGACAAACGGTTGGTGGAGATGGCGTTTCCTGGCTGCGTAATCACCACACAGCTCACCCGATGGGTTGCCATGAGTTGTGCCAAATTAAGTACGGTCGACTCAGGGGCAGCATCAATCACTTGGGTCGACATCATTTCTTCAACCCGGCGCAGCTTATACAGATCAAATGGTTGCAATACGCTACGGATATTGTCTGGTGTTGCTACCCCCAGCACATGTCCCTCTTGATTCATAATCGGCAGATGCCGAATACGGTTTTTGCGCAAAACACTTAACACGGCAAAGGGATCTTGCAGATCAGACTCAGGCAGCGTGATGAGTTCCTGAGTCATCACCTCAGCGACTAGGGTCGTGGTGAGGTTAATCTCTTGGGCTGCTAGCTTGACCACATCACGCTCAGTCAAGATGCCTACCAGATGCTCCGCTTCCATGACAAGGGCATAGCTTGAACGCTTAGCGTGATTCTGGGCAGAATCTGAAGTGGTGTCCTGGGGGGCTCGGGCACAATTGTCGCCTCCTTGACCCATTAGCGTGATCGCGGCTAAGAGTGACGTGTCAGGAGCAATCTTGAGCAAATGACAATCAAGGGCTGCTTTCAGGGAAAAAGTTTGAGTGTCATTCATAAATTCTAAAATCTAAGTAGAACCAGCGATAACATAATGCAAGCAATTTAAGACGTTGCTTACTGCGCAAAGCAGATGACGCTTTCAACCCATAATTCAGCAAAAGGAACATCTGCTACTTAGCTCTTTGCTGGGAGACTGATGGGTATCGTCAGGATATTTTCTAGGCTCAATCAAATCAGTGAGATGTTGATTTAATACCTGCCAAAAAGGCTTTCGTACCTTATGTAGAGGGACTCAACACACTCAAACAATGATTCCCGAGCCTAAGTAGAACTGAACAGATTGCAGGAGGCGGTCTTGAACCGCCGACACAAGGATTTGCAGTCTCCCGCTCTATTTCCTACCGAGGAAATGTTAACGTTCTCACCAAAAAGGTAAGAGCACTTACAATTAACGCGACCGTTGCTGAAATGAGTAACCCAAAGGAAAGTTGAACGACCCAGCGCATCCCTCGCTCGTAGTTGTCAAGACGCTCATCAAACCGTCTCAAATCTGAGGTTAATTCACTGATAGCCTCACTGTTTTTCTCGACTAGAGCCTCAATGCGGTCAAGACGATCGCCGCCGGTTGTGGTCATAGCTCACCTACCTTCGCCGTTTTCATTATTGTGCATCGGTGGCCGGGGGCGATCGCTTCGGTTAACGAGTAAGTCGTAGACCTGCTGTGTCTGCTCGCGCTTTATCCAGCGCTGGTAAGTGTTGGTATGGACTTCTACGCTATTCCCCATCTGTCTTTCTGATAGCTCCACAGACCAGCGATACAACAGGGTTCGGATAGCCCAAGCATGGCGCAAGTCATAGGGGGTAAAAGGCAACTTTGGTGAGAGGTAATGAGATACTGAAGTCCCTCTTTTTTCGTTTGATCGATGGAGCTGCACTCGTGGAAGCTGGCGATCTTGTAACTGCCATGCTTTAGACCATTCAGGGTAACAGGGCCACACTTCCCTTAATTTGATCTCTGTATATCCAGCAGTGGCTTGTTTTCAGTTTGCACCTAAAAATTGGGGCTAGTTTAGAGGCTAAATATCGCTCGGCACGAAGATTCTCAGCCCTGCTGATTTACCTTGATTGCCTTCGCCGGACATAAGGCGGCTCACTCACCGGCCAGGGCTTCAGCGCCGCGATCCCTGCTTGCAAGGGAATCCAGGCTAAGTCTGCCTGCCGTTTCCCGTCATTTCCCACCCCTGGGCTAAAACCCGATGCGTTACTTTCTTGACCAGCCTTAAGAGAGCTTAAGGTCGCTTGCCTTACTATTGAGATACCCTCGACTCCAGCGCCATGCCGCCGATTCAACCTTGATGACCCTCACTCTAGATCTCCCACCCCAAATTGAAACCCTACTCCGCCAACGGGCTGAAGCCACCGGGCAAGACATGCAACACATTGCGATCGCGGTACTCACCTTGGGCCTAAGCCTGGATGACGAAGACTTCTTTGCCGCCATTGAGGGGATTCAGCAGGGTCTTAATGACTTTGAGCAAGGGCACTTTTCCAGCTTTGAAGATTTCATCACAGAGCAAAATACAAAGCATGGCCTGACCCTGGAAGCATGACCTACCGGATTGATCTTTCTAGTGTTGCCAAAGCCGAGGCTGACGCAGCTTTTCTTAGCTTTGCCCAGTACACCACCGATGAACGTGCTCAGGAGTGGTATCAAGGGCTGATCAAAGCAATTTCTGGACTCCAAATCATGCCCCGGCGCTGCTCTATCGCTCGCGAGAACGCCTTCTTCAGCCAGGAGATTCGCCAACTACTTTACGGCAAGGGCAAACATCGCTACCGCATCCTCTTTACCGTCCTTGATAACCCACCCACCCCCAGCGTAAGAATTTTGCATATCAGGAATGTGGCTCAGAAGACACTTGGTGAGCCTGAATAGTTAGAGCAATAAGGGATTTACATTCAATTTGAAGGGTATGCAGATGGAGAATGGCTAACGAATGCCTGGGGTACTGCGATACCTAGAACAGGTGAACTTCTCGATCTCTGAAACGTATGCCAGGAGGCGGGCTTGAACCGCCGATACGAAGATTTTCAGTCCTCTGTTGTAGGGGGCCGGGGACGATCGCTCCCATTCACCCCCTTCTGATAAATCTGCCAGTAAACCCCCGCATCAATCCACCGTCGATATGTCCGACAGTGAACATCTGGCGAGTGCCCCATCATTTTGGCCCCAAACTCCGGTGAGTAGCCAAACTCAAAGCACCGCCGCGCATAGCTGTGGCGCAAATCGTAGGCATCACACGGCATCCGTTCAAAAAACTTCGCAGTCTTTGTCCCTAGCTGGCCATTGGTGTAGTTTGGGATATCTACAAGCGGTGGCAGTATTCGCTCACTCAACTCCCATCTTTCAGCCCACTCCGGGTACAGGGGCCAGCAAAATCTAGCCCCGGTTTTTGTGTCTGGCGGCACCCGCACAGTCGGGAAATCGGTCAAGTCGATTTTGTACGCTTCATGCCCCCCGCAATCCGTAGGCGGCAAGGATGCCAAACAACCAGCGCCACCCAGGGTCTTTAATGCTGGCTCGCATCGTAGCGATCGCCTTATCAGTTGGTAAATCCCTCGGGTCTACTTCACTAGCTGAATAACTCCCCTTCAAGCCCTTTAGATCGTCTGTAGACAAGTTTGCGTACGCCGCCAACTGTCGAAAGGCATTGTATGCCCGTAACTGTGCCCGGCTATTAGGTCTCGCCTGTTTTACTCCTTCCAGGGTCTGCCTCAACAGCTCTGCCGTTAGGGGCGCGTTTTGAGGCAGCTTATTAAAGGGTTGCTGATAATCCGTGCGCCAGGTCAGGTCAGCCCCTTCAAATTGTGTACAAAACCTTTTAACCCAGTCTCGGACGGTTTCTGCACTCTCACCCCGATACTCAGCCCAATCAAATGAGCCAGCTTCTAGTGCCGTTCCTGCTTCCTTAGCTCGCAGCTCTGCCACAGACAGCCCGCGTGGGTTGGCTGGCAACTTTAGCGCTACTCGCTGCTGATAGGATTTATCTTTCGTGCTCCCAGGTGCGGGGGGAAACGTACCTTGCAAGTAAAGCCTCTGGCCAATCTGTTGCACCCTCACAGGGATTCTCGCAGCCCTCAGCCGCCCGTTGCAGCGGTGTAACCGCTCTCGAAAATCCATGCTTAAAATTGCCCTTAAAATCGGCCTTTCATTATCCCCTGTCTGCAACAATCGGCAACAATACCCAAAAGTACAAAAGCGCTGAACCCCTGAAGATTCAACGCTTTTAGCGAAAATATCGCAACCCAACAAAGGCGACACCCGGATTCGAACCGGGGAATGGAGGTTTTGCAGACCTCTATAAACCCTTACTTTTCAAGGCTTTCAGCGTAGTGCCTTTTCAATTTACCCCAAACTTACCCCAATGGCTTCACAAACATAGGATAGAGCTGGTTTTATCCCTCCTACAAAGGGCACGTACTTGACGAGTTCCTGCGTCAGGATAGTCCGGTTGAAGCTGACGGCATTTCCGCAAATCTGGCCCCCATAATGGATGAGTCGCGGGTGTTCCCTTCTTATCTTACGCCGCACTACATGGAGCACATCCACTTGATAGGGCTACTTGGTTCCACCGCAGGGCGATCGCCTCCGACACGCGAAAGCCATGGCCATATATGATCATGATCAGCGTCGCATCACGATGACCGTGCCGACCAATTTTCTTCGCGGCTTGGATATGCTAATCGACTTCGTCGGGAGTGAGGTGCTCCCGCGATCTCCCGTCCTCAATTTTTAGGTTTGCGCGGTGGCAAGTTAGTAGTCACTTCTAAATTTGCCGAAAATGATGCTTGGGCGGTTTCGTCTAACATGTCTCTAAAGATTGAAGCGTCGTTGTCGAATTCAGTAGACTTTTCCAAAAAAGAGTCTTTTCGAAAAGAACGTCACATCTCGTAAACAGTCTGACATTGGAATTTGCACATGATCAACAGAACTATTTGTCAGGTAAGTCATCAATCGCCCCTAAACTCGCTAAAAGCCTTTTGTCAAACTTCATTATTCCAGTTACTCCTGAGATGTTAGTTCCTTCATAGGGTCTCGGTGGTTGTAAGACAGAAATGCATTTGTAATCTGACGTTCGCCAAATCTTTATAAGTCCATCCTCACTGGCGCTTATTAAGATTGCTCCATTCTGAGAAAAACGAACTGAGCCAACCTTACCTCTATGCATTTCTTTCTCGTCATCCTCGCCAATAATACGAATGCATTCATGACTTTCTAAATCCCAAATCCGAATAGTCTTATCATTGCTAGCACTAGCCAGAACTGACATATCGGGATGAAAGATGACTGAGTTTACTTGATTTTCGTGTCCTTCAAGGCAAGCAATAGAACTTAAGTCATTTGACCTCCATAAGCGAATAAGTTTATCTTTTCCGCCACTTGCAATAATTCTAGAATCTGGCGAGAAGGTAACTATTGATATCTTTTTTACTGCTATTTTCCCTAAGAAAGATCTCTTTGGAAAGTCCCAAAGCCTGACTGTTTCATCGGAGCTAGCACTAGCTAATAATTTTCCGCTCCGGGAAAATGACAAGGATTTAATTGTTTTGGTATGGCCTAATAGCTCGGTTGTAAAACTTCGTTTTTTCAGATCCCAGATCCTAATGCAAGAATCACTCCCTGCTGAAACGAGAAAATCTCCATCAATAGAGAAAGTTAAGCAAAGACAGTTCGCATATCCAGGGTTTTTTACAAACTGAATAGACGAACCTCCATCTTCCAAATCCCAGAGAATGATTTCTCCATTATCAGAGCTACTTGCCAAGATATTATTGTTGGGATGAATGGCTATTGAATTTATATAGTCTGTATGTCCAGATAAGTTTTGTACAACTTCCTCGCGACTTAAGCTCCATACACGAATAGACATGTCTTCGTATGCACTAGCAATTAAATCTTGATTTGAGAGTGTTTCAACAGCATAAGTTGCGTTACTGTAACCTTTGAAAGTTTGGGTGCATTTTTTAGCTTGGATATCCCAAAACTTAATAGTGCAGTCGAAGCTTCCACTAACCAATAAACTGCTAGTCGAATCAAAGCTTAAAGCATGAACAGAGTTTCTATGGCCTTTAAAGACATGCTCACACTTGAAATCCTCGACATTCCAAAGACGTATAGTGTTGTCGTCGCCACTGCTCACCATCTTTCTCTTATCTGGGCTAAATGCAATAGCATGAACATGTTGAGTATGCCCTGAAAGCTGTTTGCAAAAATGTTTGCTGTCCAAATTCCAAATCCAAATAACTCCGTCACTTCCTCCTGCCGCCAAAATATTTAGGTCTTCATTGAAGGCCAAAGAAAAAATCCGCCCTGTTGGCTGTAAGAAGCTATGAACACATTTTTGTTTTTTGATGTCCCACAGCTTTATATAATTGAAGCCTCCTCCGGCCAAGAGATTACCGTTTGCATGAAAAGCCAAGCAACAAAACCAGCTATCCTTCTCTTTGAAGCTATGAACACACTTATGATTGGAAACATCCCAAATTCTTACTGTCTTATCAGAACTACAGCTTGCTAATTTAGAACCATCTTGGTTGAAAACTAGGCTTGAGATAGCCTCAGTGTGTCCTGTAAAGAAGTGTGTAACTGTGGATGGACCTAGAGTTTCTAAGTTGTAAAGTTTGATTTGATATCCGTCATCTCCTGTCGCCAAGAAACTATTATCCTGTGTAAAGTCCAAGGTGTTTATCCAAGTGGCAAGATTTGTGGAAAACACTGAGATGCCCCATTTCTCTAGCTTGATGTATGACTTCTTGTTTGGGAAACGCCAAATACAAGTCATTCCCTTATTGCCACCTGCTGCCAGAAATTTACCGTTTTTACTGAATTTTATGCAGCTTATAGAACCAAAATCAAAATGAACTCTATATTTTCTGAAATCAGCCTTTTGAAAATTCAAGCCGTGAAGCTCAGAATTTCCAAGATAAGCCTGTAAAATTACTAACTCAGAGAAGTCTTTAAAGTCATACTTCGTAGAGCCTGAATAAAATAAGAGGTTAAATAGATTTCCTGCATAGTAGCCTTTCGCTAATGTTGGTTGTTCTTTCAAATGCCTTCTGAAGGAATCTAGTAAAGTCTTGCCATGCTGCTCGAAATATTCTTTTGTCGGCTTAAGTATCAATAGAGCCTGAGTTTCTCTTACATAATCCTTAGCTGTAGCTTTAAGTAGAGCATGGCTGTTCAAAAGAATAATTTCCTGACTGTCGATTTCGGTTTTCACTTTGGTCGTCAGCCTTTCGGTAACATACTCCATAATTACATTTTGAAGAGTAAAACCTTCTTTTCTAACCTCAACTAAAGATCGTCTTTTCAGTGAATCCAGATTTTCTAATATGTTTTGACTGATGTCTTCTTCGATTAAATCTTCTTTTAGCTCTTCAATCGATGTCACGTCTCGATTGATGGCCAACCAATATAGTATTGATTGTCCTGCTTTTGTTAGCCTCTCAAATTGTTGATCAAGTAAATCATAAATATCACCAAAGATTCCTGATCCTTGCTTCAGAAAAGTATCCGTGTTCCCGCTGAAAAGATCGCGGATAATATTGGCAACGATCTTAAGGGCTAAGGGATTACCACTGTAATAGTTAAATACTTGTCTCCATGAGGACTCTTTACGATCTATCCCTTCTGCTTTTAGAAATTCTTGACCTGAAAACTCCTCCAGACCTTGCAAAACATAAGATCGCACTGGGCTACTCCGGCCCTCTAATCTTGCTAGTTCTTTAGGCTTCTCCCTACTTGTCAGGACTATGCAGCTCTGATGTCGTGCCTCTCCCACTCGCTGGATCAGGGTGCTGTAGCCTTCATAGCCATCACGATACTGCCCAGCACGGGCATTACCCGCTAGAACTGACTCCGCATTATCCAATATCACTAAACATCGTGCCTGATTTAGATAATGCACAAGCCTTGTTGAGGCATCCGCAATAGCTTCTGGTAAATCGGCTTCCTGCTGGTCTGATAGAAACCTGACGACTTCTCCCAATATCTTTTCCACTGGAGGTGCCTCTCGCAAGCTGCACCAAATAACGTATTGAAACTCTGCCTGAACACTCTCTACGAGCCTTACTGATAAGGCTGTTTTGCCCATGCCGCCCATCCCGATCAGGCCGATCAGGCGACATTTGTCTTCCAGAACCCATTGCCGTAGTAGCAGCATTTCTGCTTCCCGACCGTAAAAAATGGAGGCATCTGGGGCTTCTAAGAGGTCGATTTTTGGAGTTCGATCGCGCCACTTCTGTTGCGGAAGCTCTGCTGTAGTTACTTCTGGCACTCCATAGTCGGCGGCCTCCAGGGTTAACTCAAACGCTCGAAACAAATCTTCGATTTTTGATCTATCTACTCCGGCCTGAGCTTGGCAAATCTTTTTGATGGTCTTGGTACTGAGGTACGATCGCTCCTCTAGCTCAGCTTGAGTGAAGCGCTTGCCATCCTTCTCCCGTTCTTGGGCTGCTGCGATCGCAGCTTCTAACCTTTCTTTGCCGTGATTGGTGAGAACGACACCACGTTGACGCTTGCTCATAGGACTGGGGGCAGATGACGACACAGGAGAATCAGAAAGTTAGCGGAAAGTTCTGCGTGCTTGCATCGACTATATTCGATCTTTCTAGAAAGTGCCTAGACGCTGAAACTCATATAAATAGAGCGTTACGTCCAGCACAAAGTAGTCTGTGAAAAGTTTCTACCAACTTTCGCTTAAGGCACTCAAGTTTCCTGGTGGAATCGTGGCGGTTTTTCAATACTGGCCTCATGTTCAGCTTTGAGGAAACCGTCATGTTGAAATCAACCGTTTTAGAATTAGGCACGTTTGCGCTGCTCTCGCCTGTCAGCGCCGCTGTGATGCCGGTGGCACTGGCTCAAACACCTCCGGCTCCATTGGTAACTGAGATTTGCGGCGTCGATAAGTCGTGGACGGCAGGATTCCGCATTGGTGAGACAGTACCGCTTGATCCTAGCCAGTATCACCGGGCGGTGACGATCACAAAAACGCCGCTACGAGTCGGTTACGGCTTTGAGGGGCCAGTCATCGCTGACTTGGCAGTGGGGGCTCAAGTCACCGTCATGGGCGAAGTCTGGGATATGGGCTGTAACCAATGGATGGTAGTTCCCACGGATGGGGGCGTCGCCTACGTCCACAGCAATGCTTTGCAGAACCTCTAATCCAGATTCATGGGGGGCAGTACAGTCGATGCCCTCCCAGCTTTCTTCAACTAGCGAACCGCTACAGGCATCAGCTCAAGGAGTAAACACCATGATGCGACAACAGCATTCCTACAGTTGGCTCTTTAAGGCAGCCACGAAATCGTTGAAGTACTTTTTACTGGGGTTGGCCGGTTGCACGGTGACGTATGTATTGGCTCAGGTGCTCAGCTTTGGAGGCCTCGCCAGCCTGATGGTTTTGCTGTTAGAAAAGCTAGCGCTGCGGGCGTTGGTGGTGGTGTTCTGCTTGTGGGCGATCGCCGTCATCACCGAATCTCTCCGAAATTAAAGCCCGTTATCTCAGGGGGCTACCATTGCTGTTCAATTTTGAGGTGCTTATGAATCGCTCACTGCGGCAATATCCCCAAACAGTTAAACTCCTCGTGGTCATCGATTGCGAGAGTCCTAACCCTCGGTCGTTAGCGAAGCCTGTCACAACTCGTTCAGCGCCTGATCCAGATCTTGAAGCCCTATGGCTGTTGGAATTATTGATGCGTCCAGCGTAGTTGCTTGAACTCAGCCCATGCGTCTGAATCAATAGTAGAACGCCTAGAATGAGGGAACTGTCACTGTGACGAACGAACCGATGGCGATCGCCACTCAACGCTTCACATTAGAAGACTATCTGGCCTATGACGATGGCAGCGACGTTCGCTATGAGTTGGTGAATGGAGAGCTGCTGCCGATGAGTTTAGGGACGGGTCGCCACGGAGCTATCATCAAGCGGTTGGAGCGCATCTTGGATGATGAGATTGAGCGTTTACAGCAGCCCTGGATTGCGCTGGCGGGAACGGTCGGCTTGCAGTCGCCTCGGGGGGAAGCTTGGGATACGGTGCGCATTCCGGATGTGACGGTGCTGACGCTAGAGCAATGGGAGACATTGCAAGAGCGGGAAGCAGTAATTCGCCTGAATGAGCCACCACCGTTGCTGGTGGTGGAGGTAGTCAGCGAGTCTACCAAGAGCACGGACTATCGGGCAAAGCGGGCGGAGTATAGCGTGTTGGATATTCCGGAATACTGGATCTGTGACCCGCTGAAGGAGGTGGTGACGGTGTGTACGCTGTTGGAGGGATGGTATGAAACAGCAGAACTCGCTGAAGAACTCCCTATTGAATCACCGTTGTTTTCAGAATTGCGGGTGACCAATCGAAAAATACTGAAGTCGTAAAATCCTTCACTCGTCAACTTCAAATATGGCTGTCAAATCTTGATAACCACTGACGACTCGAAAAACTTCGATCGCATCATCCAGTAAACGGTAGAAAATCAGGTATTGCTTGTAAGGCAAGCTCCGCAGATTTAGGATAGAGTTCATCCCGCTTACGGCCAATTTGAGGGAATTGAGCAATCCGCTGGAGTACCGAATCAATACCACTCAAGAATGTTTCTGCCCGGTCGAGGCTGCTGTGGGTGGCGAGGTAGTCTGTAATGTCCTCAATATCCTGACTGGCGCGAGGGGTAATGCGGCAGACTCGACTCATGGCTCAGCGTGGCGACTGCGAAGATGCTGACGAATGACGTCAATTTCGGTGGAGGCTTCTAGCAATTCGCCGCGCTCAGCTTCATGGGCACCCAGCAAGACTTCGTCACGCAGTTCTTCAAAACGTCCCTGATAAATCTGCTCGCGCTCAGCCAAGGCCTGCAATCCTGCTAGCAAGATGTCATCTAGAGAAGCGAATTTGCCGCTAGCGATTTGGCGATCAGCGAACTGTTGGAGCTCAGGGGTGAGTGAGAGTGCCATTGGTTTACTGAAACAGGTATCTTTAAGTCGCTACCAGTTTAGCTTACTGATTAAATGCGCCTGAATGAGCCGCCGCCGTTGCTGGGGTGGAGGTGGTGAGCGAGTCTACGAAGAGCACGGACTATCGGGCGAAGCGGGCAGAGTATAGCGTGTTGGATATTCCGGAATACTGGATATGTGACCCGCTGAAGGAAATGGTGACGGTGTGTACGCTACTGGAGGGGTGGTATGAGGCGGCGGAATACACAGGGAAAAGTCAAATCGAGCCGCTAATTTTTTCGGATTTAGGGTTAGGCGCTGAGAAGATCTTACAAGGATAGCCCATTTAGATTTTTAGCCGTTTTCAGAAGAACAATTAATAGCACCTAAGGCAACTAATGAAGTTCTTTGAGCTTCGGTTAATCCGGTCGTACCGGTAATATTCATCCCTTCATATGGCTTTGTAGCTCTAAAGATTCTAATGCAACCAGCTTTATCCTGTCCGAGCTTCCAGAGTTTTATAGACTCATCCTTTCCAGTACTCACAAGAAAACGATTATTTTCATGAAAGCATAGTGAGACAACATTATCTTTATGCGCCTCGAATCTACATACCTCTTTGAAGTAAGCATTGTTATTGCCGAGCTTCAGAACACTTATAAATTTTTCATGATCTACAGCGACAGCTTTACCGTGTGAACCTAATGTAATCATTGACTTATCTTCGGAGCTTGAGATCTTGAAAGTCTCTAGGCGCTTCTTCTTTGATATGCTCCATACTTCTAAATCTGCAAATTCGTTAACGACAAATAGATTCTCTCCATTCGAGCTAAAAGCAATTGAGCAAATAGAGCCTAGCGATGATTTCAATGTCGTAACTGCTTTTCTTGAGTCAATAGCATCTTGAACCATAATATAGTTTTCGCTCCATATACTTGTGGCAAAAATATTCTTTTTGGAATTCAAAGAAAAGGCAGATATGGAGGAGTCGCGCTTCTGCAAGGTAGATAAAAGTTTCCCTGTCTTTATGCTCCAGTGATTTACAATTCCATCGCTTCCAACACTAAAAAGAGTCTCTTCGTCTTGGCCAAAAGCAATTGATTTTACGCTATTGTAATGGCCGACAAATGTATATAAGCATCTTCCTGTAGAGAGATGCCAAATTTTTACTATTCCACCACTGTCGGCACTCGCTAAAGTATTTTCATTTGAACTCATAGCCACAGAGGTGATATTGCCGCTGTGGCCTTCTATATTCTTAATGAAATTGCCTGATTCAATATCCCAAATTCTTACAATCTGATCTGTCCCACCTGCTATCAATAAGTTTTTACTGAAATTAATGTCAACCGCATTTGTGATGTTCATGTAGGTTTCGAGCGAGCTACGACATACCCCAGACTTCAGATCCCAAACTTTAATATTTTGGTCGACACTGCTACTGACTAAAGTACTATCGTCTGAGCTAAAAGCGAGTAGATTTACTTGAGCGTTATGACCATTAAGAGAATCAATAAGTTTTGCGGTCTTTGTACTCCATAATCCTATTGAAAGGTTAGAGCCTTTTATGGTGGCAAGAACGTGGCCAGAATGGTTGAAATGAACTGACCAGATCCTATCTACATTTTCGTTCAAAATCTTCCAACATTTGCCATTCGAAATATCCCATATCTTTATACTGCCATCTTCACTGCCACTGCTTGCCACGAAAATATTGTCAACGAAGGAAACTGTCCAGGCACTTTGTCTTCTTATCCCTATGATCTTTTGCCATTCAGCAATACATTCTCCAGATTCGATATTCCAGCCTCTTACTGATTTGTCCCAACTGCTTCCAATGATTCTGTCGCCACTTGTATCAAAAGAAATAGAATCCGTAGTCCACTTGTAGTTGTTAAATGTCGCTATCTGGTTCCCTTTTGATATATTCCATAATCTAATTGTTTTATCGTCGCTAGAGCTTGCTAGTTGATTGAATTTAGGGCTAAACAAAACGGTTCGTACCTGGGCTCTGTGTCCTGACAAGACCTTTAAACATTTCCCTGTAGACACACACCAGATTTTGATTTCATGACTGGATTGATTGCTGCTAGCGAGGAAACTGCCTAAGTAATTAAAAGAAAGCGACAATATGGGACCAGAACTTTCTTCTGGAATGCTTAGACTTTTTTCAAGATTAGAGGATCTCCATATATCAATTTTTCCGCTTTTATATCCGATCGCTATTACAGAGCCGTCGCAATTCACTTCAATGGCGGATACACCTTCTGAAAACCGAATGAATTTACAATTTATGAATTTGGAATTATTGAAATTCACATCAAGTAGATTAATTCGACTTAAATCAGCTTGAAGGATTGCCTTGTTAGATAAATCAATTCCAGATATTTTTTTCTTAACGCATGAGACTAAGTTTAGACAGTTCCCGGACAAGTAGCTTAGTCTAGCAAATGAATTAAAATTTCCAGTCATAACAGAAACTAAGCTCTCAAATAGAGCTTCCATATTCAGGAACTTTGACTCCAGAAATATTGATATTGGTTTTAAAACTAAGCGAATTTGGGTTTTGTGCACATAGTCCTTAGCCGTAGCTTTGATGAGAGCATGCGTATGGAAGAGGTCAAATTTTTGAGTGTTTAACTCTTCACTAACTCGCTCGACAAAGCGATCTGTGGCAAATTCCATGATCACGTTTTGCAGAGTGAACTGTTTGCCCACCGTCTCTATCAAGTACCGATCGCTCAACCCCCTCAATGCACTCCGCACTTCTCGCTTCGTCACCGGTGGCAGCAGGTCTTCCATCAACTCATCTAGCCCAACGGGTTCACGGTTAATCGCCAGCCAAAACAAGATCGAGCGCTCCAACGGGGCCAGACGAGTCAGGTGCTGATCGAGCAGGCTGCGCACATCCTCAACCGCTGCCCCTTCCTCTTCCAGAAAGTCATCGACATCCCCCAAAAACTCTCGCTGAATCGCCGTGGCCACCAAGTGCAGGGCCTGGGGATTGCCACTGTAGCGGTCAATCAGTTCCTGACCCTGGGTATCCGCCTCGTCTAACTCCAAGCCCTTCGTCTTCAGAATCTCCCGTCCTGCTTCAGTATCGATGCCCGTTACTGACCATAGGCGGACAGGGAAGCGATCGCCTGCCATCGGAGCTAGTTCACGGGGACATTCGCGACTGGTCAGTAGCAGGCAACTTTGATGCTCGGCCTCGCCAATCCGGTGAATCAGTTCCCCATAGCCTTCATACCCATCGCGAAACTGCCCCGTCGATTCCGCCTGCAAAATCGATTCCAAGTTATCCAGCACCAGCAAGCAGCGGTGCTCCCGCAAATAGTGCAGCAGACGAATTATGCGCTCTCCTAAGCGACTCGGCAGGTTGATTTCCGTCTCCTGCTGATCCGAGAGAAACTGAATTAGCCGCACTAGAATCTCATCCAGCGGTGGCGCTTCTCGCAAACTGCGCCAGATCACATAATCAAACTGCTCGTAGATCTGATCGGCCAGCTTAGCCGCCAGGGACGTTTTGCCAATGCCACCCATGCCCAGCAGCGTCACTACTCGGCACTGCTCCGCCTGTATCCACTGGTTCAACGTCGTCAAGTCTTCGCTGCGACCAAAGAAAATTGCAGTATCTGGTTTCTCACCCCAATCAATTTTGGTTGTAGAAGTGCGTTGTGGCGCTGTCGGTTCCAACTGTCCGAAGTCAGCGGTTTCCAACTTTAGACCAAAGGCGCTAAATAGGGCTTCGACAGAAGCTTTATCGACCGGGGCAGAGCGATCGCGAATCTTCTTGATGGTTTTGCGACTGCTGCCGACTCGTTCCTCTATTTCGGCTTGAGTGAAGCGGTTGCCAAATTTCTCAGCGTCCTGCGCGGCAGCGATCGCGGCCTCCAATTTTCCCAAACCATACTCGGTTAATACAACACCACGCTGACGCTTACTCATGGCTTTAAGGGGGCAGATGACAATTTAGGCAAGGGGAAAGTTAACGGAAAGTTTCTTGCTTTCATCGATAGTATTCGATCTTTCTCGGATGTGCCCTTCAACTGAAATGCCCTGAATCATTACAGTTTGGCTGGTGCGGCAAAGTTCCTCGCAACTTTCTGGCAATCTGCTGAAGTTTCCTAGCGATCAGTGGTCGATTTACTCAGACTAAGCTCATTGCGTTGAGGTCAATTATGTACATCCTCGAAACGACCCAAGCCGAGCTGTTTGAACAGACCATGCAGGGTGAAGTCGAACAAGCGATCGCCGGTCATCTGCCCGGTCGCGTCAAAGTCATGGGTGTGAGCTGGGCAGCCCGCCTCTGCATTCCCGATGCTCGCTATGCCCTTGCTCGTGGGACGACAGTCACCGTCTTGGGGCGTCGTGGCAACACTTTATTGGTGTTGCCCTATGTGCCTTAGCCTGCAGCTCGCCACAACTTTCGCCGATTCGCAGGCTGCTTTTGCAACCTAGTTTGCCAAGTCGGTGGTTGAGCTTTTGGTTTTTTTCTTAAAGGGATGACAGGCTCGTTGAGATATCGCTTTAATTAGGAACGGGAATAATCAACTGCGGCTGCTATGACTCAACCCATCGGGCTGTCGGAACTCATCAACCAGGTCAAGAAGGAACTGTTGACTCCTCCAGATAAGGATGGTGAACCTCCAGTATTCTTCGTGGATGCGGTGGAACTGGAGCTGCAAGTGACCGCCAAGCGGGAAGGCAACGCGGGTATCAAAATTGATGTGGTCTCAATCGGGGGAGGGGAAGCGGGCGGTACTCTCAGCCAGGAGAAAACTCACACGGTAAAGGTGTCATTGTCGCCGCTCTTCGAGAAAGAACAACTGGTGGAGTGGTTCAAAGATGTTCGAGGGGAGCAGGTGATGCCTGCCGTGGATGGGAGCTTGGATGCCTTGATCAAAGGCAAAGATGACAATCTAGCCGATCGCTTCTAGCCCGATGTCCAGTTCTCTCTATCTGTTTGAGCTATACCTGACACCGCTGGATGCCATGCGGTTTAAGGCGATTGTCACTGAGTCAACGTTAGGCAGTGACGCTGAGTCGGAGCCGAGCTTGCCTTTTTGGGAGGGGGCACAAGATTGGCGCACAACAGTGATTAAAACGCTGGAAAGCTCTCGCGGTTTCAAGGCTGAGCACTTTCCCAAGCCAGGTGAACAAGCGTGGATGGAGCAGGCGGGTATTTTGTCAGCGGGGCATCCTAGTTTTGCACCCGACTATTTGGAAAGGATTGGCCAGCAACTTTTTCAAGCGCTATTGCCGCCCGATCAGCTAGTTGGGCAAGTGTTTCAGTCGGCTTTACGTCAGGCTGAAGGTGCTGGAGTAGACTTACATCTCAGATTGAAGTTTGCGGCAGATTCAGCCCAGCGATCGCGCCTGGCTGACTATCCGTGGGAACTGATCCATGATGGCACCCGATTTCTCCTACATCGACGGGTACAGCTATCTCGCTACATTGCCTACGATGCAGTGCCACCGAAGCAAGAACTTGGCGATCGCCTCCGAGTATTACTAGTGTCGCCACGGGCTAGCGATATAAGCCAACTGTCGGATGCGGAACCTGAGGCTATTCGAGCTGGTATCGCTCAGGCTGAATCAGTTTCTCTGGAGCAATTGCCGACGCCGACCTGGCGCGGATTGAGTACCTATCTAACGGAATCCGCTAACCCACCACAAGTGATTCACTTTGATGGTCATGGCATTTTTGGTAAGCGTTGCAAAGCTTGTGGGCATTTACACAACAATACTAAAGTGACAGCCTGCCAGAGTTGCAGTGCCCCGCTGCCAGAAGCACAGGGATTTCTGGCCTTTGAAGACAATCAAGGCAAGGCCGATTTCGTTAGCGCTCGAAATTTCGCCAGGTTAGTGGCCAATAAGGGCATTACGCTGACAGTGTTGAGTGCCTGTCAGTCGGGGATGGCGGTAACGGGGAAGTCGGTTTTTAACGGCACGGCTCAGCAGTTAATTGATGCTCAGGTGCCTGCAGTGGTAGCGATGCAGTACAGTGTGCGGGTTAAAGAAGCCCGAGACTTTGCGGAGCAGTTTTATCGGGTCTTGGGGCAGGGCGAGTCAGCGCTGACGGCGTTGAGTGAGGGGCGGAGTTGGATGGATGTCGAGGGCAATCAGTGGTATCGACCAGTACTATACTTGCGCTGGCTGGAAAATGCAGCTGGGCAGTTGTTTACCAAAGCTGAGCCGCAGTCACCAGGGGCTGAAGCCTTACATGCCGCCAGTGAATCATCTGAGATCCCAACCAGTCTCAATGTACCTTTGTCTACTCTGGAGCGGCTAGCGTTGATCCAGACCCTCAATCAATTGCCAAGGGCAACTTTTGAGGAATTGGTGATGGCTTTAAATCCACCGCCAGGTATTTTGCCGCCAAACATAGCGGCTCAGGGCGATCGCACACCAGCGTTGCTGCAATGGGTCGAAGGCATTGGCCCAGGACTACCTCACCTTCATGCCATCCTTAATCTGGTGCGGCAATCTTCAGGGCAAACTCCATGTCCAACGCCATCGCAGCCAACGGTCTCAGAAAAATCAGCAGATGTGTCCACGCCTCCGGAAAACAAGTCGGCATCCAGCACGCGGCAAGGCTACTATCAGCGACAAATAGTTCAGCTAGAGGAACAACTTGCTGCTGTGGAGTCAGATTTGGCAACGGCTGCTACGGAGCGCGATCGCCTCCGTCTGGAAAAGGATGCCGAACGACTGTTAGAGAAAATAGAAAACCTGAATGCCAAATTGCACGGATAAAAATAAAATTTTGATGGGTTAGCGGATTAATCAGTCATTGTGGGCGATCGCAGACGGCAGTTTTATACCAAGCAGTTAGCGCAGCTAGAAGAGGAACTCGCTGCGGTTGAGGTCGATTTAGAGACAGCGGCAACTGAGCTCGCACGACTCAAGCTAGACAAAAAAGCAGAAGAACTGCTTGGCAAGATTGATGAGTTAGAGAAGAAACTAGCTGAGTGTGATGCGGAGTCTGAGACTCCAGCCGTCCGCGATCGCGGCTTTGAGAAGGCACTTCAAAAGCTTGATTTCCACAAAGCCAAAGCTACCGCTGCCCTGATTCGCCAGCAGCTCAACCAAGAAGGCGGGGCGGTGCTGTTCTTTTTGCAAAAGACCAAGAAGCAAATGGGTCACTTTTGCATTGAGGAAGTGCTACAGGTGCTGCTGGGTGATCAGATTGTGGATGGGCAAGTAATGGGAGCCTACCGCCGCTACTCAGTGGATTTGGACTCCGCCATCTCGCGGTTTGATGAAATCGAGTTTTTGATTCGCTTGGCTAGCTACTTTAACCTGGAGGAGTCTCAAGACCTCAAGATCCTACAGCAACAGATTCGCGAGACGATTTGCACCTCGATCGACGAGGGCACGACGGTTTTTCTCGAAATTAAAAGTCTGGATGACTTGCTGGAACAGGCGAACTTTCTTGAGTGGTTTATTAAGGAGTTCTGGAAACCACTGATTGATGAGGTTTCAGCGGTTTCGCAAAAATACAAGAGCAAGTTTATTGTGGCGTTGGTGGCTGATAGCGAAATCCTAGACTGCACACTGCCTGACTATCCAGCAAGCTACTTTTGTGACGGAACGGCCTATGACTGCTACAAAATGCTGGATTTGCCCTTGCCAGACTGGTTGGAGTCCGACATTTTTGACTGGTTAGTTCGCTTTCGGACGCTATCTCCTACCCTAAAAAGCGAAGATAATGCTGCCCTAAAACGTCGGGCCAGGAAAATCCATCGTGACAGCGACGGAACTCCGCAAAACGTTTGTGCCAATCTCCAGGAGCTATTTCGATGACTGTAGCTGAGCGTCTGAAATTTTATGGCGATCGCCGTCAGCCAGAATCGGCTCATCAGGATGCCCCCCAAGATCCAGAACCCTATGTGGTGACGGAACCGTTGAAAAAGGCGGTGAACCTGGCGCTGTTTCTGCGGCGACCATTATTGCTAGAAGGCGATGCTGGATGTGGCAAAACGCGATTGGCCTACAGCGTGGCCTATGAGTTGGGATTGCCGCTCTATCGTTGGGATGTGCGATCGAGCACCAAGGCGCAAGATGGCCTGTATGAATATGATGCGATTTTGCGACTGCATGATGTGGAAGTGCAAAAGCTATCGGGAGCCGAGAGGCCAGCGACGCAACCAGAGCCGGAATCGGAGGATCTGGATCAGCCGCCCCAGCAGCGAGATCCGGGAAATGCTAAGCACTATCGTACGTTTGGGCCGCTGGGTAAGGCGTTTCGGATGCGCGATCGCCCCGCAGTTGTTTTGATTGACGAAATCGACAAGGCCGATCTCGACTTTCCCAATGACTTGCTCACGGTACTGGATGAGCCTTGGGAGTTCACCATTCGCGAAACGGGAGAAACCATCAAGGCGGATGAGTACCACAAGCCCATCGTTATCATCACCAGCAACAAGGAGAAAGGAAATCTGCCCGCGCCCTTTCTGCGCCGCTGCCTGTATCGCTATCTCGACTTTCCCGACCAACCCGATACCTTGAAGGACATCATCCAGCGCCACTATGAAATCCAAGAGAAGGCGGCCCCAACGGATGATTTACAAACAACAGCAGCGAAGAAGTTTTTGAATGAGCGCCAAGAGCGAAAGTGGTTTAAGCCGCCGGGCACCAGCGAGTTTTTAGACTGGCTCAAGGCCCTGCATGCCTTTGAAGATGAGCCCTACAGCAGTGAGCAGCTCAAGCAAGAGGCCACCCTGCCCTATCGAGAGCTGCTGTTTAAGCGGCAAGATGACTGGCGCACCGCCGCGAAAGCCTTATGACTGAGTTTGATGCCCAAGAGGTGGTGCTTCGCTTGTTTACGCAGTTACGCCGCAGTCTCAAACTGGGGATTAGCGAGTATATGGCTGCCTGTGCAGCCGCAGAAGAAGCTGATTTTGGGGCCAATGAGGCAACTTTGCAAGACACGCTGAAGCTGCTGTGGTGTTACTCCGTGATCGATTCCAGCCAGTTTGACTCGGTTTGGCAATCGGTGCTGGCTCAGGTGCAAGCCCAGCGACGGCGCAGGCCCCCGTTTCCGGGACGACGAGAGGTCTCATCGTCCCGCACAGAGCGGCAGGTAGAGCCCCCTGCGCAATCGCAATCCCCGATCCCTCCCCAACCAGCCACCCAATCAGAACGCCGTCCTGAGCCTGAGCTGAAAGCCCTGCCGGTGCAAGCTCCGACTCTGTTTATGCCGGAGGAAGAGATGGCAACGCTGCAGGCGTACTACCCGATCTCACGGCGATCGCTGGTGTATAACTGGCGTTATCTGCGCCGACCGGTTGCTGATGGCCCTAAGACCGTTTTGGATATTGACGCGACGGTGCAGCGGGCGACTCGCCAGGGCTTTTATCTCGCACCAGTCTACCGTTCCAAAGTGCGCAATGCGGCCCGACTCTTACTACTCATCGACCAAAACGGCTCGATGACGCCCTTCCATCATTTCACGCGGGATCTGGTGGAGACCGCGAAGCAAGAAAGTAGCCTCGCCCCCGAAAATGTTGAAGTCTTCTATTTTCAAAACGTGCCTGCTGGCAGCGTGTTTCGTGACCCGTACTTAACCAGGTCGGTAATGCTTACGGAGGCACTAGCGCCCTGTGATGAAAGCACCAGCGTCTTGGTGGTGAGCGATGGGGGAGCCGCCCGTGGCTATCGCATGAAAGATCGGGTGCGCGTTACCATTCGGTTTTTGCAGCAGCTAAAGCGTTACACGACGCTGCTAGCCTGGTTGAACCCCATGCCCGAAAGCCGCTGGGAGGGCAGCTCGGCGGAAGTAATTGAGCAGTCTATCGCCATGTTTCAGATGGATAATGAAGGTCTGAGCAATGCGATCGATGTAGTGCGAGGGCAACCCTTGAAGAACAACTTGGGAGGCGCATGACCGAGCCTGCTGCGATCGAGAATTGGCAAGCCGAAGCCGCCAAGGTTGACGCCTTTGTGACGCGCTTTGGCCATGACGGCTATCGGGAGCTGGCTTATTACGCTGCGTTGCCCCTAGTGCTGACTCCGGAGCTGGTGCATTATCTGCGGACGCAGTTTTTGCGGGAGGCCAATGTGCCCTGGGAGGCAGAGGTGGATCTGCTGCTATCGGATCTGTGTAGTCAGGTAGGCTATGAGCTGTACACCCTGGATACCCAGGTGAGAGCCTATCTGCTGGCCCAAATGAAAGGGGACTCCCATTGGCAGCAGCGCCAGGTCGAGGTCGCCCAGATGCTGATCACCTATGTGAGCTATCTCAGCCGCATCAACCCTCACCGCCGACAGCGGGAGCTGGATGCCCAGCGCCTGGCAGCCATGACCTATCTAGGGGATGAGTCGTGCCAGCAGGTTGCACAGGAAATTGCCGAACGGCTGAAGCAATTGGAAGCAGCTGAAGCGGAGGGGAAATCGACTCACAGCATTCGGGCGGAGCTGGCCTATCTGACGCGGCTGACCCAGGAGCTATCGCCGCAACTGGAAGCCACACCGGAACTGGTGGAGTGGGCAGCACTGGTGCAACGGTTGTTGCGGCAGCCGGAGGACCTGAGCACGGAGGACGTGGTGAGATCGTATCGGGTAGGAGACTACACTTTCACAACCAGCACCCTGCCGATTGAATTGCCTTCGACAATCCAAGAAGGACGGCTTGAAGGGTTTCCGCCTATGAAGACACTTACGTTTGAAACAGGGCGATTTGAGGAAAACGACGCTGCCGATGACTTCCCTCCGTTAGAAAATTTCACAGTTCAAGTCGCCACTTTGGAGTTTGAGATAGAGACTACAGACCCCAGCGAAAATCTTGAAACAGAGATGAATTATGTTATCGGGGGGGCACTTCATCTTGACTCTCCCGTTTATATTGAGCGGCCCCCAATAGAGAGAAATTGCCTTAAGGCTATTGAAAAAACCAGTTGTCTAATTCGCATCAAAGGTCCTCGCCAAATGGGCAAAACTTCCCTGATGGCTAAGGTTCTTAACCATGCTGAAGAAATCGGCTGTGTCAGTGTACTTGTTGACTTTCAGCGGGCTGATGAGGGAGTTTTCAACGATTTAGATCAACTACTCAAATGGTTTTGTGTAAGAGTTGGACGGCAACTGGGGCTGCTCAACAGAATTGACGAATATTGGGATAGTCTATTTGGCCCTAAAGAGAACTGTAGCGGCTACTTCGAGGAATATTTGCTAGCGCAGTTAAGAAAACCTTTTGCACTAGGTCTGGATGAGCTAGATCAGGTAATTGGTCAACCGCATATTGGTGCTGACTTTTTGGGATTATTGCGCGCTTGGCATGAGAGCGGAAAACGAGACAACACCTTTAGCAAACTGCGGCTGGTGCTGGCACATTCCTCAGAAGCTTTCATCTCTTCAGACCTCAACCAGTCACCTTTTAATGTTGGGCTTCAAACTGAGCTAAGAGAGTTTAACCAATCTGAAGTGCTGACTCTGGCTCAACGTTATCGATTAGAGTTACCGGCCACTTGGTTGTCCCCATTGGCGGATTTAATTGGTGGCCATCCTTACCTGTGGCAACTTGCGCTGTATGAGATTTCTCAGTCAGATGCTCCATACGACTTTATTGGGCAAGTACTACTTGATGGAGGGGGATATCGCGATCACTTACATCGTCATTTATTAACCTTGGAACAATATCCAGAACTGCTCGCCGCGTTTCGCCGGGTCGTCGAGGCAGATGCACCGATCCAACTTGGGGCGACAGAAGCCTTCAAGTTAGAGGGGATGGGCCTGATTAAAGTTCAAGGTGGTCGTAGTGTAGTTCCATTTTGTAATCTATATCGCCAGTATTTTCGGCAGGCTTTGAGCATTGATGTTGCTAATACATCATCAGAATCTACGCTAACGCTGACCACTTTTTCCTTTGAGGTTGCAACCATTGCGCGAGACGAGAGCAGCGGCGAGTGGCAAATTATGCGGGAATTGCGGGAAGGGGAACTGTATGAGGAACAGTTGGGTGAGGAAATCACCCTGGAGATGGTGGCGATACCCGGTGACAATTTTGTGATGGGCTCGCCAGCGGATGAGCCGAAACGGCAGAGCCGCGAGGGGCCACAGCACCGAGTGCAGGTGCCAAGTTTCTATATGGGTCGATATCCCATAACTCAGAGACAATGGGCATTTGTGGCGACTCTGCCCCAGGGACAGCGGGCGCTAGCGCCAGATCCGGCTCGATTCAAGGGAGCTTATCGTCCCGTAGAAAGGGTGTCGTGGTTTGACGCGGTGGAGTTTTGTGCCCGATTGAGTGCCTATACAGGGCGGGAATATCGATTGCCCAGTGAGGCGGAGTGGGAATATGCCTGCCGAGCTAACACGACGACCCCCTTTCACTTTGGGACGACGCTGTCATCAGAGTTGGCAAATTATTACTGCTTTAAAACTTACAACGGTGGGCCAGGGGGGGAGCCTATAGATGCAACCAGCCCAGTCGGTCAGTTTGGGGTAACGAATGCCTCTGGTCTGTCAGATATGCACGGTAATGTATCGGAGTGGTGCTTAGATCACTCTCACAGCAGCTATGAAGGTGCACCGACGGACGGCGGCCCTTGGATTGATGAGGAGGCCGACGAAATTCAGTCTCGCATTCGTCGCGGTGGTTCTTGGAACCACTCTCCGAGGGATTGCCGTTCTGCCTACCGCGGCAACGGCGCTCCGCATGCATCCAACGTCAACATTGGTTTTCGTTTGATTTGTGTTGCCCCCAGGGCTTTGGAGTAGCCCTTTCTCCCTTGTTACCTTTTACTCTCTTTGGCGCGTAGCACCTCGAAAGTTTTTGGCCTTTTGAGAGAGTCCCCAGAAACCTGGGCTCTCACAGCATCGGCTCGCTGGGCTGAGAGCGATATGATGATGGCGACATGGCTACCCCTGACGCTGCTGTGAAAGACATCTTTATCAGCTATACCAGCACTGACCAAGCCTGGGCTGACTGGTTCGCCTGGGTGCTCGAAGATAAGGGATATACAGCTAAAACTCGGGCAATAGAGCAATCTTTGAAAGTAGGACCTCTATTGACTGATCGCTTCTTTTCACAAAGTTCCCCTTTGACTTCTAACGATCTTGAGGCGAGCGATCTTACCTTGCTTCTAGTCTCAAAAAATTACATCCAGTTGTTTAATGACCAAACAACTGGGCTAAGTCTTTTTTTGGAGAGGGATACTGTCACTGATGCGGAAGTGAAAACAACAATTCGACCGGGTCAGTTAGGTCGGGTGAGGATGAATGGTGTACGGTGGCGCGCCTGTTGTGATCGCCCCATCACCCTCGCTGAAGGTACGCAAGTCAGAGTTTTAGGTCGTCGAGCTAACATCTTAGTAGTTGAACCCCTTGACCAGAACGAAGAGATTCAAAAAATAATCCCGGTTCTTCTAGAGAACTGCGAGTTACCTTCAGAACTAAGGCTTTCAAGAATAGCAAATGTTACTAATTTGTCTGAGGTTGAAACGGAGGAAACAGTTCTTGAAATCATAAAGTCTGATGAGAATACTTTAGATGAAAGTAGAATTCAGACAGCATCAGACTTATATCTAAGAAATAATGAAATTCTGCTTGAGGCAGATCAAGCTCTTAAGCTGCGTCGTCGCCCCGCCACTGTGCAGGGCTATCGAGAACGGCTGACGGCTGACCTAAACCTTGAGATGATGCAAATCCCGGTGGGGCGCTTTTTGATGGGGTCGCCGGAGGATGAGCCAGAGCGGAACAGCAACGAAGGCCCGCAGCACGAGGTACAGGTACCGGGATTCTTTATGGGTAAGTACTCGGTAACACAGGTGGAGTGGCGCTGGGTAGCAGAGAACTTACCCCAAGTGAATCGAGAGCTGAAGGCTGACCCTTCCAGCTTCAAAGGAGACAGGCATCCAGTTGAAAGGGTGAGTTGGTACGACGCAGTAGAGTTTTGCGACAGACTGAGCCTGTACACAGGCCGCACCTACCGCCTTCCTAGTGAGGCCGAGTGGGAATATGCTTGCCGTGCGGACACCAAAACCCCCTTTCACTTTGGCGAAACCATCACGACCACAGTGGCAAATTACAATGGTGCGGATAATCCGAATATCGCCTTGTCTGGCTCTTATGGTCGAGGCCCCAAGGGAGAATATCGGCGACAAACGACCTCTGTAGATTACTTCAAAGTAACCAATGGCTTTGGCCTATGCGACATGCATGGCAATATCTGGGAGTGGTGTCTCGATCATTCTCACAGCAGTTATGAGGGCGCGCCTAAAGATGGCAGCGCCTGGATCGATGAAAAGGCTGAGAAAAATAGGTTTCGTATCATTCGTGGTGGTTCCTGGATCAGCCTTCCGAGGGATTGTCGTTCTGCCCACTATGACTCAGAGCTTCCGCGTGAATTTAACTACAATTTAGGTTTTCGTGTTGTGTGCGTTGTTTCCAAGACAGGCCGTGAGCATTTAGAAAATGCCGCCTCGAATAACAAGACAACCGGTTTAAGTTCTAACTTGCTGAGATTGTTAACTCTTGCTTGTCAAGAGGGATTTCAGGATAGAGCGATCGCCCAACAACTTCAAATTTCAGAAGCAGAGGTGCGAGCACTATGGGAGGAATCATACAAAGTTCTAGGTATTGATATAGAGGCTGAAAAAGCCGATGGACGAAACCTGCGAGTTACGTGTTGCTTGCGGGCGCAACAAAGAGGCTTGATTGAATAGCCATCAGACTGTCGGGCGTGCAGCAAAGAGTCCAGACCTGATCCGGTAATACCCTGCGGTATCCAAAGATCAACCGGGGTCAGTTAGCTTGGTAGAGAGATCGAAGTTTGCCCGGTCTTACTGCATGAATATTGTTTCCTATGAAGTAAGAGATACCTATCTAAGTTTGTAAATTTCTGACATAGAAAATCCACATTTCCTAAAATCACTATGGAAACGTTACAAAGTCTTGTTGAAATAGTCAGACAATCTCTACCAAAGAGTGTTGAGCGCAGAAAAGCATTAACCCGTTTATTAGAGGCCATCAGAGTCTCTAACGAACTATATTGTCCGGGTCGTTATGATTATCCCTCCGAACTCTATCACGATGCTCTACAAAATACTTTTCTCTACATCGCAAGAAATATTGACGAATACGACCCGTCGAAATCAGAGTTTCTCGTGTGGGTAAATCACAAGCTTGATCATGCCTTTAAAGAGGAAATCAAGAAATTCAATGTTGATGATACGTTAGCAATACCTTTTTCTTTAAAGCAAGAGAGCAGTTTCTCTGATGGGGCTTTTCAAGTTTTGGAGGCTGCTGCAAGCAGCTCAGCTACAACTCTTCAAGTCGAAGAGCCTTCTACAAACACCTTAGTCTTTAAGCCCGAAACCAAAACCGCTCGTTACTTTACTGAGCAACTTAGCGACAAAGTGGGTCTAGACATGATCTGGGTGCCCGGAGGCGAGTTTGACATGGGCTCTGCCGATGATGACTCTGATAGCAACGACAATGAACGCCCTCAACACCGAGTTGTGGTCTCGGGCCTTTTCATGGGGTGTTATCCGATCACTCAATCTCAGTGGCGAGCAGTCGCCGCCATGCCCCAACACAATCAAAAACTCAACCCTGATCCGGCTTACTACAAAGGTGAAAAACGTCCCGTCGAAAGTATCACTTGGTACGACGCAACAGAATTTTGCGATCGCCTTTCTAACTCCACAGGCCGTACATACCGTTTACCCAGTGAGGCTGAGTGGGAATATGCCTGCCGCGCCCACACGACAACCCCCTTCCATTTCGGTAGCAAGCTAACCAGTGATTTGGCCAACTTTGATAACTCTGCAGAAGAGGGAGTTGCTGGCACATACGAAGGCACAACTCCGTTTGATACCTTTACTTTTGCCAATGGCTTTGGCTTAGCAGATATGCATGGCAACGTTTTAGAGTGGTGCTTAGATAACTGGCATGACAACTATGAGGGTGCGCCTACAGATGGTCGTGCTTGGCTTGACAAAAAAATTCAGGCCGCTCGACCTCGTGTTTTGCGAGGTGGTGCCTGGGACTTTAACCCGAAGATTTGTCGTTCTGCCTATCGTGACTTCAGTGACCCGCGCAAAGCCTCTGATGTCATCGGTTTTCGAGTGGTCTGTGTTGCCCCCAGGGCTCTTGCGTAACCGGCTGAAGCAGTCAGTGGCAACAAAAACTTTCAGAAACGGGGCGGCCAGCCCATTCCGACACAGTTTACAGGTCACTCTAATATTGTATGGGTGGCAACAGCTTCTCTCACCTCCCGCAACCCCGTCACCAGAAGCCCAAGCGATCTGGACACACTACAAGACCTTTGTCATGGCGGCACCAACTCCGGCAGTAGACAGGAAATGCCCCGCAGCTCCAGCCCCACAATTTCCATCTAGCGACGAATCTACTGAGCGTTCTAGCTCCCTGCCATTGCAAACTATCGAGTCAGTCTTCCCAGCATCTACACACCCTAGTTCCAACGAATGTCACATAGATAGCTTTCTTCAAGAAATTGGCTGTAGCGATATAAGATATTCTGCCGTTGATTGGGAAAGGCAACCGTCAGCTTGGTGACGCTTACTCTCGAACTGAAACTCTCGGGTTCCCTACCCGTAGGCAGGTCTTCTGACTGCAAGACTTGTTGAACTGTCGCTAATGTCCGCCACCCACACTGAGGCGCAGGCGATTCACTTTCCCATACCTCTGAAATCAGGGCCACTGCATCGGGCGATAGCGACTCCGGACACAATGACTCCGGCAACCCGATCGCCGTTGTTAATCGCTCATCCGACCACCAAGCCCACCATTCAGTCCGATGCACCAATTCAGCATTTGGAGCTTGGCGGATAGAAGCGATCTGGGTTTGATCCAGTGCCGCTAGTCTCAAGGCCTCCAGCCAAGTGACTGCCGCATAGCATCGCGTTAAAAATCGGGCCATGACGTGGCTGCCTTGCTCACTATGGGCAAATCACCTCAACTCCAGCCCAGTGGCAACTTATCTTGTGCTACCTACCTCACCCGCTTCGAGAAGAATTCCTATCCTGAATTGGTTTCCCATGCACTCCTGAAACTCATCTCGCAACATTCATCGGGAGCCATGCTGTGGTTATTAGAGGACTCATTACGACACCACGTCTTGACCATCCTCAATCTCAGCTTCCATACGAGCCATGGCTCTTTCGTAGACTCTTAGCCCCAGTAACACCAGACGCACCAACATTTGGTCGGGATGACGCTGACTTGCTTCGGCAAGTTCCGCAATCCGTTCCGCCGGGATGTGCTCATTGAATAGCACTAGATTTGCTTCGAGTTCGTGAATGAGGGGACGACGATGCTTTTGGGCACTTTCCCTGAGTTGCTCTCCAGTTTCGCTAGTCAGGAGTAATTCCAACAATTCAGCCAAGAAGGGCGATCGCTTTTTATTGCCTTCCGCTTCACATTGCGCCTCCATCGCCGCCAGCAGCTCCGCGCTCATATAAAACGTCGGACGACAGCCCCCCTCTGATTCCTGAGAGGTCACCGAGGATTTGTTCTTGCTGCGAGAGGTCGGGGAATTCACGATGATTTGTCGTAATAAGAGCAACTAGATATATCCTAACCTCCTACTGAGTAGGATAAAAAGGCACGAAGAAGCTTCATAAAAACTATTCAGTCATTCCTTTAGAACGACATTGACTTTATGTCAGCTTCATCCACGAGTTCTCCCACAAAGTCAGAGCGGTAAACCAGATTTTACCGTTCTCCTCAACCGGATTGTTGACCACTGCCCAGAAGGCATCATTTTTAACATGGCTTGTGAATACAGAAGTAAACAGCTCACGTGTTGGCAGACAGCACTTTCCAAACAAAATCTAAAACCTGCTTTACTTTTCAGAAAGATTGCTACAGTATGATTTAGTAGTACTTAAAAAAGAATAGTATTACTTATCTAAAGTGAGTGCTGAACCTGCAGGCAATTCTCGCTTTCTGGCTCAAGTCATGGCTCACTCACTGTCGTTCAGGGCGTTATCTACCTACTTCGATTCGCTGTGGAGTAGGTGTCATGAAAGTTTTGCTCGCTCAACTGGGTCATTGGCCCACCTGGTTTTGGCGTCTGCCTTTCCCAGCGCTGAGTCTGGGGCTGTTCATATTCTTGTTGCCGTTACCGCTCATTAGTCCCCAATATTCTCGTCTTCGGACTCTGAGAGGGTGGCGACTGTTCGGCATAGTGGCCGGACTGCTGCTTTTTACCGCCATTACCAGTCATGCCAACCCGGCGATGGCGCAGCTGTTCGACACGGTGGAAAGCCAAGCCCAAACCCTGTTTGGTGAATACCTTGATAGCGGCATCATCGCCTTTATCTTTGGCGTGCTCCGCATCGTCATTTGGGTCTCGGCTGTGGGTTTTGTGTTCTTCGCGGTGTATCAGGCTCAGCGGGGCGAGCAGTGGCAGCCGCTGCTGCAAAACGCCTTCATCATCATTGCTGCCGTGGTGATTGTGGAAGGACTGAGCCGCCTTTTCTTCGGTACGGCTTGAAGGAGGGCTGGTCATGAGTGATGAACCCTCCCGCTTGTTTTGTCGGGTCAATCCCAGCTTGGGCAAAAACCCTTCCCTCGGCCCGATTCCCGCCAATCTGCTGGCTCCCTCTGGAGCCATTCTCGTCGGCTTCTACGTCCTAATTGAAGTCCTACTTAGCCTCGGCTTTGTCCTATTTCTATTGCTCAGTTTGTGGGGTGTTTCCACTTGGTGGGTGGTGGTGGGCGAAAAGACCTGGCGATTCACCCACAAGTTTATTCGCGTCCCGCAGTGGAAGCGAGGCCATGTGTCCTATCAGCGTCATCAGTTAAAACGTCATGAATAAACCACGACTGGGCACGCAACGCTTTACCTTTCGCCCGTTTGAAGATGAATCCCATCTGGAATGCCTCTGTCGTTTGCAACTGCGGGGGCGCGATGTCGGCGCAGCCTCAGCCAGCTCGATTCAGCTCAGGAAATCCCCATTCTGGAACCGGACGACGATTTGGAGTTCACCCTGAGCCAGTGGCGACAGCAGTGGAGCACAACCTTGATTCTGAGTAACTGGCGATTTCGAGATCGGATGCGGCATTACGGTCTGACGTTTCCCACCAGAGCGATCGCGCCGAGTCACCCGAACTATCCCGACTGGCTAGCCCTTCACGACGAGACTTCGTTGGAGGAATGGCTCACCGACCTGACCCCGTAACGCTTCATCAGGAGAGTCCCATGAATACTCCTCTCTCAACCGGCGCAACGGCAGATGCTTATGACGTTCAACCCCGGCAGGTGCCGTATGTCCCCAAAAGTCAGGGTTTCTCCACTCAAACTCTGATTCCCTACAACATGGCCAGTGCGGCGCAGCAGGCGCTGGAACGATTTGAGCAACGCCATGGCAATATCGATGAATACTTGGCCACTCGTTTAGGCTATGGCTCAGTCGCTGAACTGCATCAGTACTTCAGCGCTGAGCAGGTGGATGCGGCTGCCCTGGCGATCGGAAATCTGGAACAGGGGGCCGGATTCATCACGGGCGACCAAACCGGCATCGGCAAAGGCCGCATCTGCGCCAGCATCATGCGCTATGCCCAGCATCAGGGGAAGATCGCCATCTCCATCACCAAGGATAAGCCGCTCTACGCTGACATGATGCGGGATGTTGGCGACATCGGGATACGACGATTTACCCCCTTCATCACTGACACCAGTACCGAAATTCCCCTGGCGAATGGGGCCGCATTAAAGACGGCAGGGGCCGCCAAGCAAAAGAAAGAAATGCAGGCGATGATGCAGCGGGGAAACCTGGGGCATTACAGTGCAGTGTTTACCACCTACAGCCAGCTCCAAACGGTGGGTAAGAAGGAACCCCTGCGGCGCAACTTCCTGCGCCAGATGGCTCCCAACGCCATCTTGATTCTGGACGAAGCTCACCAGGCGGGTGGCAGCAAGGGCGGGTGGAAAGAAGCGGGACCACCAGATCGAGCTAACTTTGTGCGGGAGTTGATCGACCTGTCCTCCGGGGTGTTCTACTCATCAGCTACCTATGCTAAACGGCCTGACGTGATGGATCTCTACGCTCGGCGCACCGATTTGCGACTGGGGGTCAGCAGCATGACCGCATTGGAGAACATCCTCACCCATGGTGGCGTGCCCTTGCAGCAGATTGTCGCCAGCAAATTCGTTGCCTCAGGGCAGATGCTCAGGCGAGAGCGCTCCTACGAGGGCATTTCCTTTCAGGCAACAACGGTGCCGGTGGATCGGGCCGTCGCCGATGACTTTTCAGCAGCGATGCGGGCCATCAAAGACTTTGATCGAGCCAAACAGAAAGCGGTCAAAACCATCAGCAAAGAACTGAAAGCCGAAGCCAAAGCGCTGGGAGAGGATGGGGCGATCGGTGAGGTGGGGGCGAAGAGTACGAACTTTACCTCCTTGATGCACAACTGCATTGAGCAGGGGCTGTTGGCGCAGAAAGCGGATGCTACCGTACAAGCCGCGATCGCCGCACTACAAAAGGGTGAAAAGCCGGTCATCACCGTTGCCAACACCATGGGCAGTTTCATCCAGGCGTATGCCGATGCCCAAGGCTTGAATCCCGGCGATGAACTGAATCTCTCCTTTGGCAACTTGCTAGAGCGATATCTAGACCGCTCCCGCGATGTCGTCGTGAAAGACTATCGGGGCAAAGCGACGCGATCGCGCCTCACCGACGAACAACTAGGAGCTGAGGGCGTGCTGGCTTACGAAGCGGCCCTGGACGCGATTCGAGAAGCGGACTTCAGTGGCATTCCCATTAGCCCGATTGACTACATTGAACAGCAGCTAGAGCGAACTGGGTATCGCGTCACGGAAGTCACCGGACGCAAAGCGGGCATCGAATACGCTGCCGATGGCTCCATGACTTACCGTCTGCGGGCTGATCAGGAGACGACGGCCAAGGGCAAGATTGATGCAGTCGCCAAATTTAATGCGGGCGATGCTGATGTCATTCTGTTGAACTGCTCCGGGTCCACGGGGATTTCGCTCCATGCTTCGGAGAAGTTTGCGGACCAGCGTCCCCGCCACATGATTGTGGCTCAGGCTGAGCGGGACATCAATGTGTTCATGCAGATGCTGGGGCGCGTGCATCGTACCGGGCAGGTGGCCTTGCCGAGCTACACATTGCTGATGGGGGACTTGCCTGCTGAAAAGCGGCCCGGCGCAATTCTCTGTCGCAAGATGGCCAGCCTCAACGCCAACACCACAGCAGCACGGGAGACCGATATCTCGTTCAATACCGTGGTGGATTTTATGAATCCCTACGGCGAACAGGTGATCACTGAACTGCTAAATGACGACCCGGAACTTAACGCCCAGCTGGATTTCCCGGTGGCTCAGGCAGACAACGATGCCTCCAATATCGCTCTGATTAAGAAGGTCACAGGGCGGATTCCATTGCTGTCGATCGCAGAGCAAGAAGCCCTCTACAGCTTGATTGAGTCAGAGTACCGGGACTTGGTAGACCAGGCGCGGGCGATGGGTGAAAACATCCTGGAAGCGGATCAGCTGGATTTGGATGCTCGGCCCCTCGCAAGAATGGAGGCGATCTCTGACAACAGTAATACGCCCAGCGAGTTTACCGGGCCGGTGTATCTGGAAGTGGTAGATGCCAAGAGTCAGACCAAGCCGCTAACCCAAGTGCAGATGATCAATGCGGTGCGGGAGTCAGTCGGGTTAGAGACGGTGAAAGCGGTGGAGCTTCATGATCCGGGCGCGGTGGCAGAGCGGACAAGACAGCAGGCTAACAGCGCGCTCGCCTCCCTCCAAACTGAAACGGAGCAATACCGGCAAATCGCACTCGCTGGCAAGCAGGACCCGAAAGCCAGGGACAAGCTGAACGATCGCCTCGACCAACAGCTCATTCATGTCACCCAAGTGCTGGGGGAATTCCCTCCGGGGACGCCGCTCCGCTTAGTTACTCCAGCCAGCCAAACCATTTTCTATGGCGTGGTGGCCAGCGTTGATGCCAAGCCGCGATCCGGTAGTCCTGCGGCACCGAATCGCTGGAAGATCCGGATTCTGCTGGCTGACTCCGTCAGGCAACTGACAGTGCCTCTTTCCAAGTTCAATACCGGACGCAGTGGGGCATTGGTGGCCACGGTGCAGACCGAGGATTGGTTGGGCAATGATGTCTATGGCTTGTTCGACCAGCAACAGTCCGCTGGCCGCATGAACCGGCAGATTTTTACCGGCAACCTGATCAAAGCCTTCGAGAAGTACCCCAGCGGCAAGTTGGTGAACTACACCGACTATAAATGCCGGGTGCGTCAGGGGCTGATGATGCCCAAGGGCTTTGATATTCAAGATGAAATCAAGCAGGAGCCGGTGGCTTTCAGCACGCCACAGCAGGTGATCCAGTTCATCGCCCAAGAGACTGATCGCCGGGGCATCGTCAAAACCCTCGATGAACTCCTCATCCTGAAAGCTCAATTCAACGGTGATGGCTTTGTGTTGCAGACTCCGAAGTCCAAGGAGTCTGGCGGCAGATATTTCTTAGATGAAGGGTTGATTACAGCAGCCGGGTCAGATTTCTATTCGGTGGGCAATTCTCGTACCGAGAGGCTGCGCCAACGCATGGAAGTCGTCATTCCTCCGGCTCGATTGGAGCAAATTTTGGCGGTGCTGATGCATCAGCGCCACTACACTCTGGCCTCCTTTGAGTCGAAGGATATTGCCCGTAAGTTGCTGGGGGTGTCTTTGCCCAAGCTGGAAACCGTTGAGGCCCCTGCCCCTGAACCACGACGAGTAATCGAACCGCCTCCTGCAACGCCTAGCCCCAGCCCAGTCGGCCAAGCACCAGCCCCGCCCATTAAGCTAATGGGTCAGTTAGAAAGGCGCATCCTGAAATTCCTCCGCGAGGCTGGCATCGAAGACGCGGTGATGCATACTGACGAGTTCCACATGCGCATTGAAAATGAGCCCTACATTCCGCTGGTTGTCGAGCGCCAGGGAGATGAGCTTTATCTGACTCACTATCTGACCCAAAACGGCGACATGTTCATTGATGCCGAGATGGTGTTCACGGTGTTGCCAGAAGGGCAATTGCGGTTCAAGGAAACGGCAGTGCAGAGCCTGGTTGGCGGCGAATCTCGTCGGCCTGACCGTAGTTTCGCCCAGATGTTCTCCAAGAATATTGTGAACCAGGGTTTTGCCACAGCCGCAAAAGTTCAACTTCAGGGTCAATCACAGCGGAGAGAAGCAGCCGCAGGGAGTGAGCTGCCGGAATTTCAGGAACAGAACTTGTTTGATGTCGATGCCTTCGCCGCAGGATCTTCCAACGCTCCATCATCAGAGACAGATCCCTGGTCAGCCTCCCCAGCTCCCCCATCTTCTTCACCATCCACTCACTCTCCACCATCTCACCCTCTCCACCGCCCCGCACTCACCTCACCCCTACCAGCCCCCTCCCTGAAAGAAATCGCGGATGAAGTGCGCGAAGCCGATTTGGAGGCCGTAGCTGCGAATCTTGGATTGGAATTGGATCGCTACGACAAACACAAGTGGCGAGACGGTGATCACATCATCAGCATTAGCGGGCCTTTATTTATGGATTGGCTGGCAGATCAGGGTGGTCGGGGTGCGATCGATCTGGTGATGCATGTTCAACAGATTGAGTTCAAAGAGGCTGTCGAATGGCTATCAGGGCAAGACTTGTCTCAGCGTCCGGCCCATATTCGGGTTCATGCTCAGGCTGAGGAACGAGAGCCTCGGCAACTCGTCATGCCAGATTCCAGCGAATATCGTTGGCAAGCGGTTCGAGAATATTTGGTGGAGACTCGCAAGTTACCCGCCGCACTAATTGATCGCCTCCATGAGCGCGGCTTGATATATGCCGATAACCACCAGAATGCAGTCTTTGTCCGCCACAGCCTCAAGAAAAGTACCTGGGCGCGGGGCGAGGTAACGGGAGCGAGCTTGCGCGGCACTTGGGGTGAAGACAACCATTATCATGGGATGGTTCCGGGGTCGGCCAGAGATCAGGGATGGTTTTGGATTGGGGCGGGGCGAGGGGCTGTGCAGCGGGTGTTGCTGACGGAATCGCCGATTGATGCCATGTCGCTGGCAGTATTAGACAAAGAGCGGCCAACTCAGGCGGGGGTGACGATTTATCTGTCGAGTGACGGCTCTGGCGGCGTCCCTAAGGAAGCATTGAAGACGGTTTTAGCTCAGAGTGGTCATGTAACTGCAGCGTTCGATGCTGACCGAGCAGGTGAGTTGATGGCGTGGCAGCTGGCGCAACAACTGCCGGGGGTGGCACGGTTAGCGCCTGAGCAGGACAAAGATTGGAATATGCAGTTGGTGCATCCGCAAGGGAGAGACGCTGGGCAACAGAAACATTTCGACCTGGGGCAGCTTTGGCGCTGGCATGGGGCGGCCAATAGCTTGGGAAGGTCAGAGGGCTACTTGAGCCGGATTACGGAGGTGGCTAGGGAGATTGTTGAGGGAGCGGCGCTGTCGGCAAAGGCCAAAGTCACTATGGAGAGAGACTTTAATGCTGCTGCCGATGTTGGAAAAAAGGCAACGCCGGAGTCAAGTTTGGACATGAAGATAGAACGATTTCCAGGTCTGGAAATGGAAAGTTAACAAGCCTGGAAGTTTTTGAAAACGAAATTTATATCAAAGCGAAAACGGCGATTTTGTACATGTACAAAATCGCCGTTTTCGCTTTGATATAAATTTCGTTTTCAAAAACTTCCAGGCTTGTTAACTTTCCATTTCCAGACCTGGAAATCGTTCTATCTTCATGTCCAAACTTGACTCCGGCGTTGCCTTTTTTCCAACATCGGCAGCAGCATTAAAGTCTCTCTCCATAGTGACTTTGGCCTTTGCCGACAGCGCCGCTCCCTCAACAATCTCCCTAGCCACCTCCGTAATCCGGCTCAAGTAGCCCTCTGACCTTCCCAAGCTATTGGCCGCCCCATGCCAGCGCCAAAGCTGCCCCAGGTCGAAATGTTTCTGTTGCCCAGCGTCTCTCCCTTGCGGATGCACCAACTGCATATTCCAATCTTTGTCCTGCTCAGGCGCTAACCGTGCCACCCCCGGCAGTTGTTGCGCCAGCTGCCACGCCATCAACTCACCTGCTCGGTCAGCATCGAACGCTGCAGTTACATGACCACTCTGAGCTAAAACCGTCTTCAATGCTTCCTTAGGGACGCCGCCAGAGCCGTCACTCGACAGATAAATCGTCACCCCCGCCTGAGTTGGCCGCTCTTTGTCTAATACTGCCAGCGACATGGCATCAATCGGCGATTCCGTCAGCAACACCCGCTGCACAGCCCCTCGCCCCGCCCCAATCCAAAACCATCCCTGATCTCTGGCCGACCCCGGAACCATCCCATGATAATGGTTGTCTTCACCCCAAGTGCCGCGCAAGCTCGCTCCCGTTACCTCGCCCCGCGCCCAGGTACTTTTCTTGAGGCTGTGGCGGACAAAGACTGCATTCTGGTGGTTATCGGCATATATCAAGCCGCGCTCATGGAGGCGATCAATTAGTGCGGCGGGTAACTTGCGAGTCTCCACCAAATATTCTCGAACCGCTTGCCAACGATATTCGCTGGAATCTGGCATGACGAGTTGCCGAGGCTCTCGTTCCTCAGCCTGAGCATGAACCCGAATATGGGCCGGACGCTGAGACAAGTCTTGCCCTGATAGCCATTCGACAGCCTCTTTGAACTCAATCTGTTGAACATGCATCACCAGATCGATCGCACCCCGACCACCCTGATCTGCCAGCCAATCCATAAATAAAGGCCCGCTAATGCTGATGATGTGATCACCGTCTCGCCACTTGTGTTTGTCGTAGCGATCCAATTCCAATCCAAGATTCGCAGCTACGGCCTCCAAATCGGCTTCGCGCACTTCATCCGCGATTTCTTTCAGGGAGGGGGCTGGTAGGGGTGAGGTGAGTGCGGGGCGGTGGAGAGGGTGAGATGGTGGAGAGTGAGTGGATGGTGAAGAAGATGGGGGAGCTGGGGAGGCTGACCAGGGATCTGTCTCTGATGATGGAGCGTTGGAAGATCCTGCGGCGAAGGCATCGACATCAAACAAGTTCTGTTCCTGAAATTCCGGCAGCTCACTCCCTGCGGCTGCTTCTCTCCGCTGTGATTGACCCTGAAGTTGAACTTTTGCGGCTGTGGCAAAACCCTGGTTCACAATATTCTTGGAGAACATCTGGGCGAAACTACGGTCAGGCCGACGAGATTCGCCGCCAACCAGGCTCTGCACTGCCGTTTCCTTGAACCGCAATTGCCCTTCTGGCAACACCGTGAACACCATCTCGGCATCAATGAACATGTCGCCGTTTTGGGTCAGATAGTGAGTCAGATAAAGCTCATCTCCCTGGCGCTCGACAACCAGCGGAATGTAGGGCTCATTTTCAATGCGCATGTGGAACTCGTCAGTATGCATCACCGCGTCTTCGATGCCAGCCTCGCGGAGGAATTTCAGGATGCGCCTTTCTAACTGACCCATTAGCTTAATGGGCGGGGCTGGTGCTTGGCCGACTGGGCTGGGGCTAGGCGTTGCAGGAGGCGGTTCGATTACTCGTCGTGGTTCAGGGGCAGGGGCCTCAACGGTTTCCAGCTTGGGCAAAGACACCCCCAGCAACTTACGGGCAATATCCTTCGACTCAAAGGAGGCCAGAGTGTAGTGGCGCTGATGCATCAGCACCGCCAAAATTTGCTCCAATCGAGCCGGAGGAATGACGACTTCCATGCGTTGGCGCAGCCTCTCGGTACGAGAATTGCCCACCGAATAGAAATCTGACCCGGCTGCTGTAATCAACCCTTCATCTAAGAAATATCTGCCGCCAGACTCCTTGGACTTCGGAGTCTGCAACACAAAGCCATCACCGTTGAATTGAGCTTTCAGGATGAGGAGTTCATCGAGGGTTTTGACGATGCCCCGGCGATCAGTCTCTTGGGCGATGAACTGGATCACCTGCTGTGGCGTGCTGAAAGCCACCGGCTCCTGCTTGATTTCATCTTGAATATCAAAGCCCTTGGGCATCATCAGCCCCTGACGCACCCGGCATTTATAGTCGGTGTAGTTCACCAACTTGCCGCTGGGGTACTTCTCGAAGGCTTTGATCAGGTTGCCGGTAAAAATCTGCCGGTTCATGCGGCCAGCGGACTGTTGCTGGTCGAACAAGCCATAGACATCATTGCCCAACCAATCCTCGGTCTGCACCGTGGCCACCAATGCCCCACTGCGTCCGGTATTGAACTTGGAAAGAGGCACTGTCAGTTGCCTGACGGAGTCAGCCAGCAGAATCCGGATCTTCCAGCGATTCGGTGCCGCAGGACTACCGGATCGCGGCTTGGCATCAACGCTGGCCACCACGCCATAGAAAATGGTTTGGCTGGCTGGAGTAACTAAGCGGAGCGGCGTCCCCGGAGGGAATTCCCCCAGCACTTGGGTGACATGAATGAGCTGTTGGTCGAGGCGATCGTTCAGCTTGTCCCTGGCTTTCGGGTCCTGCTTGCCAGCGAGTGCGATTTGCCGGTATTGCTCCGTTTCAGTTTGGAGGGAGGCGAGCGCGCTGTTAGCCTGCTGTCTTGTCCGCTCTGCCACCGCGCCCGGATCATGAAGCTCCACCGCTTTCACCGTCTCTAACCCGACTGACTCCCGCACCGCATTGATCATCTGCACTTGGGTTAGCGGCTTGGTCTGACTCTTGGCATCTACCACTTCCAGATACACCGGCCCGGTAAACTCGCTGGGCGTATTACTGTTGTCAGAGATCGCCTCCATTCTTGCGAGGGGCCGAGCATCCAAATCCAGCTGATCCGCTTCCAGGATGTTTTCACCCATCGCCCGCGCCTGGTCTACCAAGTCCCGGTACTCTGACTCAATCAAGCTGTAGAGGGCTTCTTGCTCTGCGATCGACAGCAATGGAATCCGCCCTGTGACCTTCTTAATCAGAGCGATATTGGAGGCATCGTTGTCTGCCTGAGCCACCGGGAAATCCAGCTGGGCGTTAAGTTCCGGGTCGTCATTTAGCAGTTCAGTGATCACCTGTTCGCCGTAGGGATTCATAAAATCCACCACGGTATTGAACGAGATATCGGTCTCCCGTGCTGCTGTGGTGTTGGCGTTGAGGCTGGCCATCTTGCGACAGAGAATTGCGCCGGGCCGCTTTTCAGCAGGCAAGTCCCCCATCAGCAATGTGTAGCTCGGCAAGGCCACCTGCCCGGTACGATGCACGCGCCCCAGCATCTGCATGAACACATTGATGTCCCGCTCAGCCTGAGCCACAATCATGTGGCGGGGACGCTGGTCCGCAAACTTCTCCGAAGCATGGAGCGAAATCCCCGTGGACCCGGAGCAGTTCAACAGAATGACATCAGCATCGCCCGCATTAAATTTGGCGACTGCATCAATCTTGCCCTTGGCCGTCGTCTCCTGATCAGCCCGCAGACGGTAAGTCATGGAGCCATCGGCAGCGTATTCGATGCCCGCTTTGCGTCCGGTGACTTCCGTGACGCGATACCCAGTTCGCTCTAGCTGCTGTTCAATGTAGTCAATCGGGCTAATGGGAATGCCACTGAAGTCCGCTTCTCGAATCGCGTCCAGGGCCGCTTCGTAAGCCAGCACGCCCTCAGCTCCTAGTTGTTCGTCGGTGAGGCGCGATCGCGTCGCTTTGCCCCGATAGTCTTTCACGACGACATCGCGGGAGCGGTCTAGATATCGCTCTAGCAAGTTGCCAAAGGAGAGATTCAGTTCATCGCCGGGATTCAAGCCTTGGGCATCGGCATACGCCTGGATGAAACTGCCCATGGTGTTGGCAACGGTGATGACCGGCTTTTCACCCTTTTGTAGTGCGGCGATCGCGGCTTGTACGGTAGCATCCGCTTTCTGCGCCAACAGCCCCTGCTCAATGCAGTTGTGCATCAAGGAGGTAAAGTTCGTACTCTTCGCCCCCACCTCACCGATCGCCCCATCCTCTCCCAGCGCTTTGGCTTCGGCTTTCAGTTCTTTGCTGATGGTTTTGACCGCTTTCTGTTTGGCTCGATCAAAGTCTTTGATGGCCCGCATCGCTGCTGAAAAGTCATCGGCGACGGCCCGATCCACCGGCACCGTTGTTGCCTGAAAGGAAATGCCCTCGTAGGAGCGCTCTCGCCTGAGCATCTGCCCTGAGGCAACGAATTTGCTGGCGACAATCTGCTGCAAGGGCACGCCACCATGGGTGAGGATGTTCTCCAATGCGGTCATGCTGCTGACCCCCAGTCGCAAATCGGTGCGCCGAGCGTAGAGATCCATCACGTCAGGCCGTTTAGCATAGGTAGCTGATGAGTAGAACACCCCGGAGGACAGGTCGATCAACTCCCGCACAAAGTTAGCTCGATCTGGTGGTCCCGCTTCTTTCCACCCGCCCTTGCTGCCACCCGCCTGGTGAGCTTCGTCCAGAATCAAGATGGCGTTGGGAGCCATCTGGCGCAGGAAGTTGCGCCGCAGGGGTTCCTTCTTACCCACCGTTTGGAGCTGGCTGTAGGTGGTAAACACTGCACTGTAATGCCCCAGGTTTCCCCGCTGCATCATCGCCTGCATTTCTTTCTTTTGCTTGGCGGCCCCTGCCGTCTTTAATGCGGCCCCATTCGCCAGGGGAATTTCGGTACTGGTGTCAGTGATGAAGGGGGTAAATCGTCGTATCCCGATGTCGCCAACATCCCGCATCATGTCAGCGTAGAGCGGCTTATCCTTGGTGATGGAGATGGCGATCTTCCCCTGATGCTGGGCATAGCGCATGATGCTGGCGCAGATGCGGCCTTTGCCGATGCCGGTTTGGTCGCCCGTGATGAATCCGGCCCCCTGTTCCAGATTTCCGATCGCCAGGGCAGCCGCATCCACCTGCTCAGCGCTGAAGTACTGATGCAGTTCAGCGACTGAGCCATAGCCTAAACGAGTGGCCAAGTATTCATCGATATTGCCATGGCGTTGCTCAAATCGTTCCAGCGCCTGCTGCGCCGCACTGGCCATGTTGTAGGGAATCAGAGTTTGAGTGGAGAAACCCTGACTTTTGGGGACATACGGCACCTGCCGGGGTTGAACGTCATAAGCATCTGCCGTTGCGCCGGTTGAGAGAGGAGTATTCATGGGACTCTCCTGATGAAGCGTTACGGGGTCAGGTCGGTGAGCCATTCCTCCAACGAAGTCTCGTCGTGAAGGGCTAGCCAGTCGGGATAGTTCGGGTGACTCGGCGCGATCGCTCTGGTGGGAAACGTCAGACCGTAATGCCGCATCCGATCTCGAAATCGCCAGTTACTCAGAATCAAGGTTGTGCTCCACTGCTGTCGCCACTGGCTCAGGGTGAACTCCAAATCGTCGTCCGGTTCCAGAATGGGGATTTCCTGAGCTGAATCGAGCTGGCTGAGGCTGCGCCGACATCGCGCCCCCGCAGTTGCAAACGACAGAGGCATTCCAGATGGGATTCATCTTCAAACGGGCGAAAGGTAAAGCGTTGCGTGCCCAGTCGTGGTTTATTCATGACGTTTTAACTGATGACGCTGATAGGACACATGGCCTCGCTTCCACTGCGGGACGCGAATAAACTTGTGGGTGAATCGCCAGGTCTTTTCGCCCACCACCACCCACCAAGTGGAAACACCCCACAAACTGAGCAATAGAAATAGGACAAAGCCGAGGCTAAGTAGGACTTCAATTAGGACGTAGAAGCCGACGAGAATGGCTCCAGAGGGAGCCAGCAGATTGGCGGGAATCGGGCCGAGGGAAGGGTTTTTGCCCAAGCTGGGATTGACCCGACAAAACAAGCGGGAGGGTTCATCACTCATGACCAGCCCTCCTTCAAGCCGTACCGAAGAAAAGGCGGCTCAGTCCTTCCACAATCACCACGGCAGCAATGATGATGAAGGCGTTTTGCAGCAGCGGCTGCCACTGCTCGCCCCGCTGAGCCTGATACACCGCGAAGAACACAAAACCCACAGCCGAGACCCAAATGACGATGCGGAGCACGCCAAAGATAAAGGCGATGATGCCGCTATCAAGGTATTCACCAAACAGGGTTTGGGCTTGGCTTTCCACCGTGTCGAACAGCTGCGCCATCGCCGGGTTGGCATGACTGGTAATGGCGGTAAAAAGCAGCAGTCCGGCCACTATGCCGAACAGTCGCCACCCTCTCAGAGTCCGAAGACGAGAATATTGGGGACTAATGAGCGGTAACGGCAACAAGAATATGAACAGCCCCAGACTCAGCGCTGGGAAAGGCAGACGCCAAAACCAGGTGGGCCAATGACCCAGTTGAGCGAGCAAAACTTTCATGACACCTACTCCACAGCGAATCGAAGTAGGTAGATAACGCCCTGAACGACAGTGAGTGAGCCATGACTTGAGCCAGAAAGCGAGAATTGCCTGCAGGTTCAGCACTCACTTTAGATAAGTAATACTATTCTTTTTTAAGTACTACTAAATCATACTGTAGCAATCTTTCTGAAAAGTAAAGCAGGTTTTAGATTTTGTTTGGAAAGTGCTGTCTGCCAACACGTGAGCTGTTTACTTCTGTATTCACAAGCCATGTTAAAAATGATGCCTTCTGGGCAGTGGTCAACAATCCGGTTGAGGAGAACGGTAAAATCTGGTTTACCGCTCTGACTTTGTGGGAGAACTCGTGGATGAAGCTGACATAAAGTCAATGTCGTTCTAAAGGAATGACTGAATAGTTTTTATGAAGCTTCTTCGTGCCTTTTTATCCTACTCAGTAGGAGGTTAGGATATATCTAGTTGCTCTTATTACGACAAATCATCGTGAATTCCCCGACCTCTCGCAGCAAGAACAAATCCTCGGTGACCTCTCAGGAATCAGAGGGGGGCTGTCGTCCGACGTTTTATATGAGCGCGGAGCTGCTGGCGGCGATGGAGGCGCAATGTGAAGCGGAAGGCAATAAAAAGCGATCGCCCTTCTTGGCTGAATTGTTGGAATTACTCCTGACTAGCGAAACTGGAGAGCAACTCAGGGAAAGTGCCCAAAAGCATCGTCGTCCCCTCATTCACGAACTCGAAGCAAATCTAGTGCTATTCAATGAGCACATCCCGGCGGAACGGATTGCGGAACTTGCCGAAGCAAGTCAGCGTCATCCCGACCAAATGTTGGTGCGTCTGGTGTTACTGGGGCTAAGAGTCTACGAAAGAGCCATGGCTCGTATGGAAGCTGAGATTGAGGATGGTCAAGACGTGGTGTCGTAATGAGTCCTCTAATAACCACAGCATGGCTCCCGATGAATGTTGCGAGATGAGTTTCAGGAGTGCATGGGAAACCAATTCAGGATAGGAATTCTTCTCGAAGCGGGTGAGGTAGGTAGCACAAGATAAGTTGCCACTGGGCTGGAGTTGAGGTGATTTGCCCATAGTGAGCAAGGCAGCCACGTCATGGCCCGATTTTTAACGCGATGCTATGCGGCAGTCACTTGGCTGGAGGCCTTGAGACTAGCGGCACTGGATCAAACCCAGATCGCTTCTATCCGCCAAGCTCCAAATGCTGAATTGGTGCATCGGACTGAATGGTGGGCTTGGTGGTCGGATGAGCGATTAACAACGGCGATCGGGTTGCCGGAGTCATTGTGTCCGGAGTCGCTATCGCCCGATGCAGTGGCCCTGATTTCAGAGGTATGGGAAAGTGAATCGCCTGCGCCTCAGTGTGGGTGGCGGACATTAGCGACAGTTCAACAAGTCTTGCAGTCAGAAGACCTGCCTACGGGTAGGGAACCCGAGAGTTTCAGTTCGAGAGTAAGCGTCACCAAGCTGACGGTTGCCTTTCCCAATCAACGGCAGAATATCTTATATCGCTACAGCCAATTTCTTGAAGAAAGCTATCTATGTGACATTCGTTGGAACTAGGGTGTGTAGATGCTGGGAAGACTGACTCGATAGTTTGCAATGGCAGGGAGCTAGAACGCTCAGTAGATTCGTCGCTAGATGGAAATTGTGGGGCTGGAGCTGCGGGGCATTTCCTGTCTACTGCCGGAGTTGGTGCCGCCATGACAAAGGTCTTGTAGTGTGTCCAGATCGCTTGGGCTTCTGGTGACGGGGTTGCGGGAGGTGAGAGAAGCTGTTGCCACCCATACAATATTAGAGTGACCTGTAAACTGTGTCGGAATGGGCTGGCCGCCCCGTTTCTGAAAGTTTTTGTTGCCACTGACTGCTTCAGCCGGTTACGCAAGAGCCCTGGGGGCAACACAGACCACTCGAAAACCGATGACATCAGAGGCTTTGCGCGGGTCACTGAAGTCACGATAGGCAGAACGACAAATCTTCGGGTTAAAGTCCCAGGCACCACCTCGCAAAACACGAGGTCGAGCGGCCTGAATTTTTTTGTCAAGCCAAGCACGACCATCTGTAGGCGCACCCTCATAGTTGTCATGCCAGTTATCTAAGCACCACTCTAAAACGTTGCCATGCATATCTGCTAAGCCAAAGCCATTGGCAAAAGTAAAGGTATCAAACGGAGTTGTGCCTTCGTATGTGCCAGCAACTCCCTCTTCTGCAGAGTTATCAAAGTTGGCCAAATCACTGGTTAGCTTGCTACCGAAATGGAAGGGGGTTGTCGTGTGGGCGCGGCAGGCATATTCCCACTCAGCCTCACTGGGTAAACGGTATGTACGGCCTGTGGAGTTAGAAAGGCGATCGCAAAATTCTGTTGCGTCGTACCAAGTGATACTTTCGACGGGACGTTTTTCACCTTTGTAGTAAGCCGGATCAGGGTTGAGTTTTTGATTGTGTTGGGGCATGGCGGCGACTGCTCGCCACTGAGATTGAGTGATCGGATAACACCCCATGAAAAGGCCCGAGACCACAACTCGGTGTTGAGGGCGTTCATTGTCGTTGCTATCAGAGTCATCATCGGCAGAGCCCATGTCAAACTCGCCTCCGGGCACCCAGATCATGTCTAGACCCACTTTGTCGCTAAGTTGCTCAGTAAAGTAACGAGCGGTTTTGGTTTCGGGCTTAAAGACTAAGGTGTTTGTAGAAGGCTCTTCGACTTGAAGAGTTGTAGCTGAGCTGCTTGCAGCAGCCTCCAAAACTTGAAAAGCCCCATCAGAGAAACTGCTCTCTTGCTTTAAAGAAAAAGGTATTGCTAACGTATCATCAACATTGAATTTCTTGATTTCCTCTTTAAAGGCATGATCAAGCTTGTGATTTACCCACACGAGAAACTCTGATTTCGACGGGTCGTATTCGTCAATATTTCTTGCGATGTAGAGAAAAGTATTTTGTAGAGCATCGTGATAGAGTTCGGAGGGATAATCATAACGACCCGGACAATATAGTTCGTTAGAGACTCTGATGGCCTCTAATAAACGGGTTAATGCTTTTCTGCGCTCAACACTCTTTGGTAGAGATTGTCTGACTATTTCAACAAGACTTTGTAACGTTTCCATAGTGATTTTAGGAAATGTGGATTTTCTATGTCAGAAATTTACAAACTTAGATAGGTATCTCTTACTTCATAGGAAACAATATTCATGCAGTAAGACCGGGCAAACTTCGATCTCTCTACCAAGCTAACTGACCCCGGTTGATCTTTGGATACCGCAGGGTATTACCGGATCAGGTCTGGACTCTTTGCTGCACGCCCGACAGTCTGATGGCTATTCAATCAAGCCTCTTTGTTGCGCCCGCAAGCAACACGTAACTCGCAGGTTTCGTCCATCGGCTTTTTCAGCCTCTATATCAATACCTAGAACTTTGTATGATTCCTCCCATAGTGCTCGCACCTCTGCTTCTGAAATTTGAAGTTGTTGGGCGATCGCTCTATCCTGAAATCCCTCTTGACAAGCAAGAGTTAACAATCTCAGCAAGTTAGAACTTAAACCGGTTGTCTTGTTATTCGAGGCGGCATTTTCTAAATGCTCACGGCCTGTCTTGGAAACAACGCACACAACACGAAAACCTAAATTGTAGTTAAATTCACGCGGAAGCTCTGAGTCATAGTGGGCAGAACGACAATCCCTCGGAAGGCTGATCCAGGAACCACCACGAATGATACGAAACCTATTTTTCTCAGCCTTTTCATCGATCCAGGCGCTGCCATCTTTAGGCGCGCCCTCATAACTGCTGTGAGAATGATCGAGACACCACTCCCAGATATTGCCATGCATGTCGCATAGGCCAAAGCCATTGGTTACTTTGAAGTAATCTACAGAGGTCGTTTGTCGCCGATATTCTCCCTTGGGGCCTCGACCATAAGAGCCAGACAAGGCGATATTCGGATTATCCGCACCATTGTAATTTGCCACTGTGGTCGTGATGGTTTCGCCAAAGTGAAAGGGGGTTTTGGTGTCCGCACGGCAAGCATATTCCCACTCGGCCTCACTAGGAAGGCGGTAGGTGCGGCCTGTGTACAGGCTCAGTCTGTCGCAAAACTCTACTGCGTCGTACCAACTCACCCTTTCAACTGGATGCCTGTCTCCTTTGAAGCTGGAAGGGTCAGCCTTCAGCTCTCGATTCACTTGGGGTAAGTTCTCTGCTACCCAGCGCCACTCCACCTGTGTTACCGAGTACTTACCCATAAAGAATCCCGGTACCTGTACCTCGTGCTGCGGGCCTTCGTTGCTGTTCCGCTCTGGCTCATCCTCCGGCGACCCCATCAAAAAGCGCCCCACCGGGATTTGCATCATCTCAAGGTTTAGGTCAGCCGTCAGCCGTTCTCGATAGCCCTGCACAGTGGCGGGGCGACGACGCAGCTTAAGAGCTTGATCTGCCTCAAGCAGAATTTCATTATTTCTTAGATATAAGTCTGATGCTGTCTGAATTCTACTTTCATCTAAAGTATTCTCATCAGACTTTATGATTTCAAGAACTGTTTCCTCCGTTTCAACCTCAGACAAATTAGTAACATTTGCTATTCTTGAAAGCCTTAGTTCTGAAGGTAACTCGCAGTTCTCTAGAAGAACCGGGATTATTTTTTGAATCTCTTCGTTCTGGTCAAGGGGTTCAACTACTAAGATGTTAGCTCGACGACCTAAAACTCTGACTTGCGTACCTTCAGCGAGGGTGATGGGGCGATCACAACAGGCGCGCCACCGTACACCATTCATCCTCACCCGACCTAACTGACCCGGTCGAATTGTTGTTTTCACTTCCGCATCAGTGACAGTATCCCTCTCCAAAAAAAGACTTAGCCCAGTTGTTTGGTCATTAAACAACTGGATGTAATTTTTTGAGACTAGAAGCAAGGTAAGATCGCTCGCCTCAAGATCGTTAGAAGTCAAAGGGGAACTTTGTGAAAAGAAGCGATCAGTCAATAGAGGTCCTACTTTCAAAGATTGCTCTATTGCCCGAGTTTTAGCTGTATATCCCTTATCTTCGAGCACCCAGGCGAACCAGTCAGCCCAGGCTTGGTCAGTGCTGGTATAGCTGATAAAGATGTCTTTCACAGCAGCGTCAGGGGTAGCCATGTCGCCATCATCATATCGCTCTCAGCCCAGCGAGCCGATGCTGTGAGAGCCCAGGTTTCTGGGGACTCTCTCAAAAGGCCAAAAACTTTCGAGGTGCTACGCGCCAAAGAGAGTAAAAGGTAACAAGGGAGAAAGGGCTACTCCAAAGCCCTGGGGGCAACACAAATCAAACGAAAACCAATGTTGACGTTGGATGCATGCGGAGCGCCGTTGCCGCGGTAGGCAGAACGGCAATCCCTCGGAGAGTGGTTCCAAGAACCACCGCGACGAATGCGAGACTGAATTTCGTCGGCCTCCTCATCAATCCAAGGGCCGCCGTCCGTCGGTGCACCTTCATAGCTGCTGTGAGAGTGATCTAAGCACCACTCCGATACATTACCGTGCATATCTGACAGACCAGAGGCATTCGTTACCCCAAACTGACCGACTGGGCTGGTTGCATCTATAGGCTCCCCCCCTGGCCCACCGTTGTAAGTTTTAAAGCAGTAATAATTTGCCAACTCTGATGACAGCGTCGTCCCAAAGTGAAAGGGGGTCGTCGTGTTAGCTCGGCAGGCATATTCCCACTCCGCCTCACTGGGCAATCGATATTCCCGCCCTGTATAGGCACTCAATCGGGCACAAAACTCCACCGCGTCAAACCACGACACCCTTTCTACGGGACGATAAGCTCCCTTGAATCGAGCCGGATCTGGCGCTAGCGCCCGCTGTCCCTGGGGCAGAGTCGCCACAAATGCCCATTGTCTCTGAGTTATGGGATATCGACCCATATAGAAACTTGGCACCTGCACTCGGTGCTGTGGCCCCTCGCGGCTCTGCCGTTTCGGCTCATCCGCTGGCGAGCCCATCACAAAATTGTCACCGGGTATCGCCACCATCTCCAGGGTGATTTCCTCACCCAACTGTTCCTCATACAGTTCCCCTTCCCGCAATTCCCGCATAATTTGCCACTCGCCGCTGCTCTCGTCTCGCGCAATGGTTGCAACCTCAAAGGAAAAAGTGGTCAGCGTTAGCGTAGATTCTGATGATGTATTAGCAACATCAATGCTCAAAGCCTGCCGAAAATACTGGCGATATAGATTACAAAATGGAACTACACTACGACCACCTTGAACTTTAATCAGGCCCATCCCCTCTAACTTGAAGGCTTCTGTCGCCCCAAGTTGGATCGGTGCATCTGCCTCGACGACCCGGCGAAACGCGGCGAGCAGTTCTGGATATTGTTCCAAGGTTAATAAATGACGATGTAAGTGATCGCGATATCCCCCTCCATCAAGTAGTACTTGCCCAATAAAGTCGTATGGAGCATCTGACTGAGAAATCTCATACAGCGCAAGTTGCCACAGGTAAGGATGGCCACCAATTAAATCCGCCAATGGGGACAACCAAGTGGCCGGTAACTCTAATCGATAACGTTGAGCCAGAGTCAGCACTTCAGATTGGTTAAACTCTCTTAGCTCAGTTTGAAGCCCAACATTAAAAGGTGACTGGTTGAGGTCTGAAGAGATGAAAGCTTCTGAGGAATGTGCCAGCACCAGCCGCAGTTTGCTAAAGGTGTTGTCTCGTTTTCCGCTCTCATGCCAAGCGCGCAATAATCCCAAAAAGTCAGCACCAATATGCGGTTGACCAATTACCTGATCTAGCTCATCCAGACCTAGTGCAAAAGGTTTTCTTAACTGCGCTAGCAAATATTCCTCGAAGTAGCCGCTACAGTTCTCTTTAGGGCCAAATAGACTATCCCAATATTCGTCAATTCTGTTGAGCAGCCCCAGTTGCCGTCCAACTCTTACACAAAACCATTTGAGTAGTTGATCTAAATCGTTGAAAACTCCCTCATCAGCCCGCTGAAAGTCAACAAGTACACTGACACAGCCGATTTCTTCAGCATGGTTAAGAACCTTAGCCATCAGGGAAGTTTTGCCCATTTGGCGAGGACCTTTGATGCGAATTAGACAACTGGTTTTTTCAATAGCCTTAAGGCAATTTCTCTCTATTGGGGGCCGCTCAATATAAACGGGAGAGTCAAGATGAAGTGCCCCCCCGATAACATAATTCATCTCTGTTTCAAGATTTTCGCTGGGGTCTGTAGTCTCTATCTCAAACTCCAAAGTGGCGACTTGAACTGTGAAATTTTCTAACGGAGGGAAGTCATCGGCAGCGTCGTTTTCCTCAAATCGCCCTGTTTCAAACGTAAGTGTCTTCATAGGCGGAAACCCTTCAAGCCGTCCTTCTTGGATTGTCGAAGGCAATTCAATCGGCAGGGTGCTGGTTGTGAAAGTGTAGTCTCCTACCCGATACGATCTCACCACGTCCTCCGTGCTCAGGTCCTCCGGCTGCCGCAACAACCGTTGCACCAGTGCTGCCCACTCCACCAGTTCCGGTGTGGCTTCCAGTTGCGGCGATAGCTCCTGGGTCAGCCGCGTCAGATAGGCCAGCTCCGCCCGAATGCTGTGAGTCGATTTCCCCTCCGCTTCAGCTGCTTCCAATTGCTTCAGCCGTTCGGCAATTTCCTGTGCAACCTGCTGGCACGACTCATCCCCTAGATAGGTCATGGCTGCCAGGCGCTGGGCATCCAGCTCCCGCTGTCGGCGGTGAGGGTTGATGCGGCTGAGATAGCTCACATAGGTGATCAGCATCTGGGCGACCTCGACCTGGCGCTGCTGCCAATGGGAGTCCCCTTTCATTTGGGCCAGCAGATAGGCTCTCACCTGGGTATCCAGGGTGTACAGCTCATAGCCTACCTGACTACACAGATCCGATAGCAGCAGATCCACCTCTGCCTCCCAGGGCACATTGGCCTCCCGCAAAAACTGCGTCCGCAGATAATGCACCAGCTCCGGAGTCAGCACTAGGGGCAACGCAGCGTAATAAGCCAGCTCCCGATAGCCGTCATGGCCAAAGCGCGTCACAAAGGCGTCAACCTTGGCGGCTTCGGCTTGCCAATTCTCGATCGCAGCAGGCTCGGTCATGCGCCTCCCAAGTTGTTCTTCAAGGGTTGCCCTCGCACTACATCGATCGCATTGCTCAGACCTTCATTATCCATCTGAAACATGGCGATAGACTGCTCAATTACTTCCGCCGAGCTGCCCTCCCAGCGGCTTTCGGGCATGGGGTTCAACCAGGCTAGCAGCGTCGTGTAACGCTTTAGCTGCTGCAAAAACCGAATGGTAACGCGCACCCGATCTTTCATGCGATAGCCACGGGCGGCTCCCCCATCGCTCACCACCAAGACGCTGGTGCTTTCATCACAGGGCGCTAGTGCCTCCGTAAGCATTACCGACCTGGTTAAGTACGGGTCACGAAACACGCTGCCAGCAGGCACGTTTTGAAAATAGAAGACTTCAACATTTTCGGGGGCGAGGCTACTTTCTTGCTTCGCGGTCTCCACCAGATCCCGCGTGAAATGATGGAAGGGCGTCATCGAGCCGTTTTGGTCGATGAGTAGTAAGAGTCGGGCCGCATTGCGCACTTTGGAACGGTAGACTGGTGCGAGATAAAAGCCCTGGCGAGTCGCCCGCTGCACCGTCGCGTCAATATCCAAAACGGTCTTAGGGCCATCAGCAACCGGTCGGCGCAGATAACGCCAGTTATACACCAGCGATCGCCGTGAGATCGGGTAGTACGCCTGCAGCGTTGCCATCTCTTCCTCCGGCATAAACAGAGTCGGAGCTTGCACCGGCAGGGCTTTCAGCTCAGGCTCAGGACGGCGTTCTGATTGGGTGGCTGGTTGGGGAGGGATCGGGGATTGCGATTGCGCAGGGGGCTCTACCTGCCGCTCTGTGCGGGACGATGAGACCTCTCGTCGTCCCGGAAACGGGGGCCTGCGCCGTCGCTGGGCTTGCACCTGAGCCAGCACCGATTGCCAAACCGAGTCAAACTGGCTGGAATCGATCACGGAGTAACACCACAGCAGCTTCAGCGTGTCTTGCAAAGTTGCCTCATTGGCCCCAAAATCAGCTTCTTCTGCGGCTGCACAGGCAGCCATATACTCGCTAATCCCCAGTTTGAGACTGCGGCGTAACTGCGTAAACAAGCGAAGCACCACCTCTTGGGCATCAAACTCAGTCATAAGGCTTTCGCGGCGGTGCGCCAGTCATCTTGCCGCTTAAACAGCAGCTCTCGATAGGGCAGGGTGGCCTCTTGCTTGAGCTGCTCACTGCTGTAGGGCTCATCTTCAAAGGCATGCAGGGCCTTGAGCCAGTCTAAAAACTCGCTGGTGCCCGGCGGCTTAAACCACTTTCGCTCTTGGCGCTCATTCAAAAACTTCTTCGCTGCTGTTGTTTGTAAATCATCCGTTGGGGCCGCCTTCTCTTGGATTTCATAGTGGCGCTGGATGATGTCCTTCAAGGTATCGGGTTGGTCGGGAAAGTCGAGATAGCGATACAGGCAGCGGCGCAGAAAGGGCGCGGGCAGATTTCCTTTCTCCTTGTTGCTGGTGATGATAACGATGGGCTTGTGGTACTCATCCGCCTTGATGGTTTCTCCCGTTTCGCGAATGGTGAACTCCCAAGGCTCATCCAGTACCGTGAGCAAGTCATTGGGAAAGTCGAGATCGGCCTTGTCGATTTCGTCAATCAAAACAACTGCGGGGCGATCGCGCATCCGAAACGCCTTACCCAGCGGCCCAAACGTACGATAGTGCTTAGCATTTCCCGGATCTCGCTGCTGGGGCGGCTGATCCAGATCCTCCGATTCCGGCTCTGGTTGCGTCGCTGGCCTCTCGGCTCCCGATAGCTTTTGCACTTCCACATCATGCAGTCGCAAAATCGCATCATATTCATACAGGCCATCTTGCGCCTTGGTGCTCGATCGCACATCCCAACGATAGAGCGGCAATCCCAACTCATAGGCCACGCTGTAGGCCAATCGCGTTTTGCCACATCCAGCATCGCCTTCTAGCAATAATGGTCGCCGCAGAAACAGCGCCAGGTTCACCGCCTTTTTCAACGGTTCCGTCACCACATAGGGTTCTGGATCTTGGGGGGCATCCTGATGAGCCGATTCTGGCTGACGGCGATCGCCATAAAATTTCAGACGCTCAGCTACAGTCATCGAAATAGCTCCTGGAGATTGGCACAAACGTTTTGCGGAGTTCCGTCGCTGTCACGATGGATTTTCCTGGCCCGACGTTTTAGGGCAGCATTATCTTCGCTTTTTAGGGTAGGAGATAGCGTCCGAAAGCGAACTAACCAGTCAAAAATGTCGGACTCCAACCAGTCTGGCAAGGGCAAATCCAGCATTTTGTAGCAGTCATAGGCCGTTCCGTCACAAAAGTAGCTTGCTGGATAGTCAGGCAGTGTGCAGTCTAGGATTTCGCTATCAGCCACCAACGCCACAATAAACTTGCTCTTGTATTTTTGCGAAACCGCTGAAACCTCATCAATCAGTGGTTTCCAGAACTCCTTAATAAACCACTCAAGAAAGTTCGCCTGTTCCAGCAAGTCATCCAGACTTTTAATTTCGAGAAAAACCGTCGTGCCCTCGTCGATCGAGGTGCAAATCGTCTCGCGAATCTGTTGCTGTAGGATCTTGAGGTCTTGAGACTCCTCCAGGTTAAAGTAGCTAGCCAAGCGAATCAAAAACTCGATTTCATCAAACCGCGAGATGGCGGAGTCCAAATCCACTGAGTAGCGGCGGTAGGCTCCCATTACTTGCCCATCCACAATCTGATCACCCAGCAGCACCTGTAGCACTTCCTCAATGCAAAAGTGACCCATTTGCTTCTTGGTCTTTTGCAAAAAGAACAGCACCGCCCCGCCTTCTTGGTTGAGCTGCTGGCGAATCAGGGCAGCGGTAGCTTTGGCTTTGTGGAAATCAAGCTTTTGAAGTGCCTTCTCAAAGCCGCGATCGCGGACGGCTGGAGTCTCAGACTCCGCATCACACTCAGCTAGTTTCTTCTCTAACTCATCAATCTTGCCAAGCAGTTCTTCTGCTTTTTTGTCTAGCTTGAGTCGTGCGAGCTCAGTTGCCGCTGTCTCTAAATCGACCTCAACCGCAGCGAGTTCCTCTTCTAGCTGCGCTAACTGCTTGGTATAAAACTGCCGTCTGCGATCGCCCACAATGACTGATTAATCCGCTAACCCATCAAAATTTTATTTTTATCCGTGCAATTTGGCATTCAGGTTTTCTATTTTCTCTAACAGTCGTTCGGCATCCTTTTCCAGACGGAGGCGATCGCGCTCCGTAGCAGCCGTTGCCAAATCTGACTCCACAGCAGCAAGTTGTTCCTCTAGCTGAACTATTTGTCGCTGATAGTAGCCTTGCCGCGTGCTGGATGCCGACTTGTTTTCCGGAGGCGTGGACACATCTGCTGATTTTTCTGAGACCGTTGGCTGCGATGGCGTTGGACATGGAGTTTGCCCTGAAGATTGCCGCACCAGATTAAGGATGGCATGAAGGTGAGGTAGTCCTGGGCCAATGCCTTCGACCCATTGCAGCAACGCTGGTGTGCGATCGCCCTGAGCCGCTATGTTTGGCGGCAAAATACCTGGCGGTGGATTTAAAGCCATCACCAATTCCTCAAAAGTTGCCCTTGGCAATTGATTGAGGGTCTGGATCAACGCTAGCCGCTCCAGAGTAGACAAAGGTACATTGAGACTGGTTGGGATCTCAGATGATTCACTGGCGGCATGTAAGGCTTCAGCCCCTGGTGACTGCGGCTCAGCTTTGGTAAACAACTGCCCAGCTGCATTTTCCAGCCAGCGCAAGTATAGTACTGGTCGATACCACTGATTGCCCTCGACATCCATCCAACTCCGCCCCTCACTCAACGCCGTCAGCGCTGACTCGCCCTGCCCCAAGACCCGATAAAACTGCTCCGCAAAGTCTCGGGCTTCTTTAACCCGCACACTGTACTGCATCGCTACCACTGCAGGCACCTGAGCATCAATTAACTGCTGAGCCGTGCCGTTAAAAACCGACTTCCCCGTTACCGCCATCCCCGACTGACAGGCACTCAACACTGTCAGCGTAATGCCCTTATTGGCCACTAACCTGGCGAAATTTCGAGCGCTAACGAAATCGGCCTTGCCTTGATTGTCTTCAAAGGCCAGAAATCCCTGTGCTTCTGGCAGCGGGGCACTGCAACTCTGGCAGGCTGTCACTTTAGTATTGTTGTGTAAATGCCCACAAGCTTTGCAACGCTTACCAAAAATGCCATGACCATCAAAGTGAATCACTTGTGGTGGGTTAGCGGATTCCGTTAGATAGGTACTCAATCCGCGCCAGGTCGGCGTCGGCAATTGCTCCAGAGAAACTGATTCAGCCTGAGCGATACCAGCTCGAATAGCCTCAGGTTCCGCATCCGACAGTTGGCTTATATCGCTAGCCCGTGGCGACACTAGTAATACTCGGAGGCGATCGCCAAGTTCTTGCTTCGGTGGCACTGCATCGTAGGCAATGTAGCGAGATAGCTGTACCCGTCGATGTAGGAGAAATCGGGTGCCATCATGGATCAGTTCCCACGGATAGTCAGCCAGGCGCGATCGCTGGGCTGAATCTGCCGCAAACTTCAATCTGAGATGTAAGTCTACTCCAGCACCTTCAGCCTGACGTAAAGCCGACTGAAACACTTGCCCAACTAGCTGATCGGGCGGCAATAGCGCTTGAAAAAGTTGCTGGCCAATCCTTTCCAAATAGTCGGGTGCAAAACTAGGATGCCCCGCTGACAAAATACCCGCCTGCTCCATCCACGCTTGTTCACCTGGCTTGGGAAAGTGCTCAGCCTTGAAACCGCGAGAGCTTTCCAGCGTTTTAATCACTGTTGTGCGCCAATCTTGTGCCCCCTCCCAAAAAGGCAAGCTCGGCTCCGACTCAGCGTCACTGCCTAACGTTGACTCAGTGACAATCGCCTTAAACCGCATGGCATCCAGCGGTGTCAGGTATAGCTCAAACAGATAGAGAGAACTGGACATCGGGCTAGAAGCGATCGGCTAGATTGTCATCTTTGCCTTTGATCAAGGCATCCAAGCTCCCATCCACGGCAGGCATCACCTGCTCCCCTCGAACATCTTTGAACCACTCCACCAGTTGTTCTTTCTCGAAGAGCGGCGACAATGACACCTTTACCGTGTGAGTTTTCTCCTGGCTGAGAGTACCGCCCGCTTCCCCTCCCCCGATTGAGACCACATCAATTTTGATACCCGCGTTGCCTTCCCGCTTGGCGGTCACTTGCAGCTCCAGTTCCACCGCATCCACGAAGAATACTGGAGGTTCACCATCCTTATCTGGAGGAGTCAACAGTTCCTTCTTGACCTGGTTGATGAGTTCCGACAGCCCGATGGGTTGAGTCATAGCAGCCGCAGTTGATTATTCCCGTTCCTAATTAAAGCGATATCTCAACGAGCCTGTCATCCCTTTAAGAAAAAAACCAAAAGCTCAACCACCGACTTGGCAAACTAGGTTGCAAAAGCAGCCTGCGAATCGGCGAAAGTTGTGGCGAGCTGCAGGCTAAGGCACATAGGGCAACACCAATAAAGTGTTGCCACGACGCCCCAAGACGGTGACTGTCGTCCCACGAGCAAGGGCATAGCGAGCATCGGGAATGCAGAGGCGGGCTGCCCAGCTCACACCCATGACTTTGACGCGACCGGGCAGATGACCGGCGATCGCTTGTTCGACTTCACCCTGCATGGTCTGTTCAAACAGCTCGGCTTGGGTCGTTTCGAGGATGTACATAATTGACCTCAACGCAATGAGCTTAGTCTGAGTAAATCGACCACTGATCGCTAGGAAACTTCAGCAGATTGCCAGAAAGTTGCGAGGAACTTTGCCGCACCAGCCAAACTGTAATGATTCAGGGCATTTCAGTTGAAGGGCACATCCGAGAAAGATCGAATACTATCGATGAAAGCAAGAAACTTTCCGTTAACTTTCCCCTTGCCTAAATTGTCATCTGCCCCCTTAAAGCCATGAGTAAGCGTCAGCGTGGTGTTGTATTAACCGAGTATGGTTTGGGAAAATTGGAGGCCGCGATCGCTGCCGCGCAGGACGCTGAGAAATTTGGCAACCGCTTCACTCAAGCCGAAATAGAGGAACGAGTCGGCAGCAGTCGCAAAACCATCAAGAAGATTCGCGATCGCTCTGCCCCGGTCGATAAAGCTTCTGTCGAAGCCCTATTTAGCGCCTTTGGTCTAAAGTTGGAAACCGCTGACTTCGGACAGTTGGAACCGACAGCGCCACAACGCACTTCTACAACCAAAATTGATTGGGGTGAGAAACCAGATACTGCAATTTTCTTTGGTCGCAGCGAAGACTTGACGACGTTGAACCAGTGGATACAGGCGGAGCAGTGCCGAGTAGTGACGCTGCTGGGCATGGGTGGCATTGGCAAAACGTCCCTGGCGGCTAAGCTGGCCGATCAGATCTACGAGCAGTTTGATTATGTGATCTGGCGCAGTTTGCGAGAAGCGCCACCGCTGGATGAGATTCTAGTGCGGCTAATTCAGTTTCTCTCGGATCAGCAGGAGACGGAAATCAACCTGCCGAGTCGCTTAGGAGAGCGCATAATTCGTCTGCTGCACTATTTGCGGGAGCACCGCTGCTTGCTGGTGCTGGATAACTTGGAATCGATTTTGCAGGCGGAATCGACGGGGCAGTTTCGCGATGGGTATGAAGGCTATGGGGAACTGATTCACCGGATTGGCGAGGCCGAGCATCAAAGTTGCCTGCTACTGACCAGTCGCGAATGTCCCCGTGAACTAGCTCCGATGGCAGGCGATCGCTTCCCTGTCCGCCTATGGTCAGTAACGGGCATCGATACTGAAGCAGGACGGGAGATTCTGAAGACGAAGGGCTTGGAGTTAGACGAGGCGGATACCCAGGGTCAGGAACTGATTGACCGCTACAGTGGCAATCCCCAGGCCCTGCACTTGGTGGCCACGGCGATTCAGCGAGAGTTTTTGGGGGATGTCGATGACTTTCTGGAAGAGGAAGGGGCAGCGGTTGAGGATGTGCGCAGCCTGCTCGATCAGCACCTGACTCGTCTGGCCCCGTTGGAGCGCTCGATCTTGTTTTGGCTGGCGATTAACCGTGAACCCGTTGGGCTAGATGAGTTGATGGAAGACCTGCTGCCACCGGTGACGAAGCGAGAAGTGCGGAGTGCATTGAGGGGGTTGAGCGATCGGTACTTGATAGAGACGGTGGGCAAACAGTTCACTCTGCAAAACGTGATCATGGAATTTGCCACAGATCGCTTTGTCGAGCGAGTTAGTGAAGAGTTAAACACTCAAAAATTTGACCTCTTCCATACGCATGCTCTCATCAAAGCTACGGCTAAGGACTATGTGCACAAAACCCAAATTCGCTTAGTTTTAAAACCAATATCAATATTTCTGGAGTCAAAGTTCCTGAATATGGAAGCTCTATTTGAGAGCTTAGTTTCTGTTATGACTGGAAATTTTAATTCATTTGCTAGACTAAGCTACTTGTCCGGGAACTGTCTAAACTTAGTCTCATGCGTTAAGAAAAAAATATCTGGAATTGATTTATCTAACAAGGCAATCCTTCAAGCTGATTTAAGTCGAATTAATCTACTTGATGTGAATTTCAATAATTCCAAATTCATAAATTGTAAATTCATTCGGTTTTCAGAAGGTGTATCCGCCATTGAAGTGAATTGCGACGGCTCTGTAATAGCGATCGGATATAAAAGCGGAAAAATTGATATATGGAGATCCTCTAATCTTGAAAAAAGTCTAAGCATTCCAGAAGAAAGTTCTGGTCCCATATTGTCGCTTTCTTTTAATTACTTAGGCAGTTTCCTCGCTAGCAGCAATCAATCCAGTCATGAAATCAAAATCTGGTGTGTGTCTACAGGGAAATGTTTAAAGGTCTTGTCAGGACACAGAGCCCAGGTACGAACCGTTTTGTTTAGCCCTAAATTCAATCAACTAGCAAGCTCTAGCGACGATAAAACAATTAGATTATGGAATATATCAAAAGGGAACCAGATAGCGACATTTAACAACTACAAGTGGACTACGGATTCTATTTCTTTTGATACAAGTGGCGACAGAATCATTGGAAGCAGTTGGGACAAATCAGTAAGAGGCTGGAATATCGAATCTGGAGAATGTATTGCTGAATGGCAAAAGATCATAGGGATAAGAAGACAAAGTGCCTGGACAGTTTCCTTCGTTGACAATATTTTCGTGGCAAGCAGTGGCAGTGAAGATGGCAGTATAAAGATATGGGATATTTCGAATGGCAAATGTTGGAAGATTTTGAACGAAAATGTAGATAGGATCTGGTCAGTTCATTTCAACCATTCTGGCCACGTTCTTGCCACCATAAAAGGCTCTAACCTTTCAATAGGATTATGGAGTACAAAGACCGCAAAACTTATTGATTCTCTTAATGGTCATAACGCTCAAGTAAATCTACTCGCTTTTAGCTCAGACGATAGTACTTTAGTCAGTAGCAGTGTCGACCAAAATATTAAAGTTTGGGATCTGAAGTCTGGGGTATGTCGTAGCTCGCTCGAAACCTACATGAACATCACAAATGCGGTTGACATTAATTTCAGTAAAAACTTATTGATAGCAGGTGGGACAGATCAGATTGTAAGAATTTGGGATATTGAATCAGGCAATTTCATTAAGAATATAGAAGGCCACAGCGGCAATATCACCTCTGTGGCTATGAGTTCAAATGAAAATACTTTAGCGAGTGCCGACAGTGGTGGAATAGTAAAAATTTGGCATCTCTCTACAGGAAGATGCTTATATACATTTGTCGGCCATTACAATAGCGTAAAATCAATTGCTTTTGGCCAAGACGAAGAGACTCTTTTTAGTGTTGGAAGCGATGGAATTGTAAATCACTGGAGCATAAAGACAGGGAAACTTTTATCTACCTTGCAGAAGCGCGACTCCTCCATATCTGCCTTTTCTTTGAATTCCAAAAAGAATATTTTTGCCACAAGTATATGGAGCGAAAACTATATTATGGTTCAAGATGCTATTGACTCAAGAAAAGCAGTTACGACATTGAAATCATCGCTAGGCTCTATTTGCTCAATTGCTTTTAGCTCGAATGGAGAGAATCTATTTGTCGTTAACGAATTTGCAGATTTAGAAGTATGGAGCATATCAAAGAAGAAGCGCCTAGAGACTTTCAAGATCTCAAGCTCCGAAGATAAGTCAATGATTACATTAGGTTCACACGGTAAAGCTGTCGCTGTAGATCATGAAAAATTTATAAGTGTTCTGAAGCTCGGCAATAACAATGCTTACTTCAAAGAGGTATGTAGATTCGAGGCGCATAAAGATAATGTTGTCTCACTATGCTTTCATGAAAATAATCGTTTTCTTGTGAGTACTGGAAAGGATGAGTCTATAAAACTCTGGAAGCTCGGACAGGATAAAGCTGGTTGCATTAGAATCTTTAGAGCTACAAAGCCATATGAAGGGATGAATATTACCGGTACGACCGGATTAACCGAAGCTCAAAGAACTTCATTAGTTGCCTTAGGTGCTATTAATTGTTCTTCTGAAAACGGCTAAAAATCTAAATGGGCTATCCTTGTAAGATCTTCTCAGCGCCTAACCCTAAATCCGAAAAAATTAGCGGCTCGATTTGACTTTTCCCTGTGTATTCCGCCGCCTCATACCACCCCTCCAGTAGCGTACACACCGTCACCATTTCCTTCAGCGGGTCACATATCCAGTATTCCGGAATATCCAACACGCTATACTCTGCCCGCTTCGCCCGATAGTCCGTGCTCTTCGTAGACTCGCTCACCACCTCCACCCCAGCAACGGCGGCGGCTCATTCAGGCGCATTTAATCAGTAAGCTAAACTGGTAGCGACTTAAAGATACCTGTTTCAGTAAACCAATGGCACTCTCACTCACCCCTGAGCTCCAACAGTTCGCTGATCGCCAAATCGCTAGCGGCAAATTCGCTTCTCTAGATGACATCTTGCTAGCAGGATTGCAGGCCTTGGCTGAGCGCGAGCAGATTTATCAGGGACGTTTTGAAGAACTGCGTGACGAAGTCTTGCTGGGTGCCCATGAAGCTGAGCGCGGCGAATTGCTAGAAGCCTCCACCGAAATTGACGTCATTCGTCAGCATCTTCGCAGTCGCCACGCTGAGCCATGAGTCGAGTCTGCCGCATTACCCCTCGCGCCAGTCAGGATATTGAGGACATTACAGACTACCTCGCCACCCACAGCAGCCTCGACCGGGCAGAAACATTCTTGAGTGGTATTGATTCGGTACTCCAGCGGATTGCTCAATTCCCTCAAATTGGCCGTAAGCGGGATGAACTCTATCCTAAATCTGCGGAGCTTGCCTTACAAGCAATACCTGATTTTCTACCGTTTACTGGATGATGCGATCGAAGTTTTTCGAGTCGTCAGTGGTTATCAAGATTTGACAGCCATATTTGAAGTTGACGAGTGAAGGATTTTACGACTTCAGTATTTTTCGATTGGTCACCCGCAATTCTGAAAACAACGGTGATTCAATAGGGAGTTCTTCAGCGAGTTCTGCTGTTTCATACCATCCCTCCAACAGCGTACACACCGTCACCACCTCCTTCAGCGGGTCACAGATCCAGTATTCCGGAATATCCAACACGCTATACTCCGCCCGCTTTGCCCGATAGTCCGTGCTCTTGGTAGACTCGCTGACTACCTCCACCACCAGCAACGGTGGTGGCTCATTCAGGCGAATTACTGCTTCCCGCTCTTGCAATGTCTCCCATTGCTCTAGCGTCAGCACCGTCACATCCGGAATGCGCACCGTATCCCAAGCTTCCCCCCGAGGCGACTGCAAGCCGACCGTTCCCGCCAGCGCAATCCAGGGCTGCTGTAAACGCTCAATCTCATCATCCAAGATGCGCTCCAACCGCTTGATGATAGCTCCGTGGCGACCCGTCCCTAAACTCATCGGCAGCAGCTCTCCATTCACCAACTCATAGCGAACGTCGCTGCCATCGTCATAGGCCAGATAGTCTTCTAATGTGAAGCGTTGAGTGGCGATCGCCATCGGTTCGTTCGTCACAGTGACAGTTCCCTCATTCTAGGCGTTCTACTATTGATTCAGACGCATGGGCTGAGTTCAAGCAACTACGCTGGACGCATCAATAATTCCAACAGCCATAGGGCTTCAAGATCTGGATCAGGCGCTGAACGAGTTGTGACAGGCTTCGCTAACGACCGAGGGTTAGGACTCTCGCAATCGATGACCACGAGGAGTTTAACTGTTTGGGGATATTGCCGCAGTGAGCGATTCATAAGCACCTCAAAATTGAACAGCAATGGTAGCCCCCTGAGATAACGGGCTTTAATTTCGGAGAGATTCGGTGATGACGGCGATCGCCCACAAGCAGAACACCACCACCAACGCCCGCAGCGCTAGCTTTTCTAACAGCAAAACCATCAGGCTGGCGAGGCCTCCAAAGCTGAGCACCTGAGCCAATACATACGTCACCGTGCAACCGGCCAACCCCAGTAAAAAGTACTTCAACGATTTCGTGGCTGCCTTAAAGAGCCAACTGTAGGAATGCTGTTGTCGCATCATGGTGTTTACTCCTTGAGCTGATGCCTGTAGCGGTTCGCTAGTTGAAGAAAGCTGGGAGGGCATCGACTGTACTGCCCCCCATGAATCTGGATTAGAGGTTCTGCAAAGCATTGCTGTGGACGTAGGCGACGCCCCCATCCGTGGGAACTACCATCCATTGGTTACAGCCCATATCCCAGACTTCGCCCATGACGGTGACTTGAGCCCCCACTGCCAAGTCAGCGATGACTGGCCCCTCAAAGCCGTAACCGACTCGTAGCGGCGTTTTTGTGATCGTCACCGCCCGGTGATACTGGCTAGGATCAAGCGGTACTGTCTCACCAATGCGGAATCCTGCCGTCCACGACTTATCGACGCCGCAAATCTCAGTTACCAATGGAGCCGGAGGTGTTTGAGCCAGTGCCACCGGCATCACAGCGGCGCTGACAGGCGAGAGCAGCGCAAACGTGCCTAATTCTAAAACGGTTGATTTCAACATGACGGTTTCCTCAAAGCTGAACATGAGGCCAGTATTGAAAAACCGCCACGATTCCACCAGGAAACTTGAGTGCCTTAAGCGAAAGTTGGTAGAAACTTTTCACAGACTACTTTGTGCTGGACGTAACGCTCTATTTATATGAGTTTCAGCGTCTAGGCACTTTCTAGAAAGATCGAATATAGTCGATGCAAGCACGCAGAACTTTCCGCTAACTTTCTGATTCTCCTGTGTCGTCATCTGCCCCCAGTCCTATGAGCAAGCGTCAACGTGGTGTCGTTCTCACCAATCACGGCAAAGAAAGGTTAGAAGCTGCGATCGCAGCAGCCCAAGAACGGGAGAAGGATGGCAAGCGCTTCACTCAAGCTGAGCTAGAGGAGCGATCGTACCTCAGTACCAAGACCATCAAAAAGATTTGCCAAGCTCAGGCCGGAGTAGATAGATCAAAAATCGAAGATTTGTTTCGAGCGTTTGAGTTAACCCTGGAGGCCGCCGACTATGGAGTGCCAGAAGTAACTACAGCAGAGCTTCCGCAACAGAAGTGGCGCGATCGAACTCCAAAAATCGACCTCTTAGAAGCCCCAGATGCCTCCATTTTTTACGGTCGGGAAGCAGAAATGCTGCTACTACGGCAATGGGTTCTGGAAGACAAATGTCGCCTGATCGGCCTGATCGGGATGGGCGGCATGGGCAAAACAGCCTTATCAGTAAGGCTCGTAGAGAGTGTTCAGGCAGAGTTTCAATACGTTATTTGGTGCAGCTTGCGAGAGGCACCTCCAGTGGAAAAGATATTGGGAGAAGTCGTCAGGTTTCTATCAGACCAGCAGGAAGCCGATTTACCAGAAGCTATTGCGGATGCCTCAACAAGGCTTGTGCATTATCTAAATCAGGCACGATGTTTAGTGATATTGGATAATGCGGAGTCAGTTCTAGCGGGTAATGCCCGTGCTGGGCAGTATCGTGATGGCTATGAAGGCTACAGCACCCTGATCCAGCGAGTGGGAGAGGCACGACATCAGAGCTGCATAGTCCTGACAAGTAGGGAGAAGCCTAAAGAACTAGCAAGATTAGAGGGCCGGAGTAGCCCAGTGCGATCTTATGTTTTGCAAGGTCTGGAGGAGTTTTCAGGTCAAGAATTTCTAAAAGCAGAAGGGATAGATCGTAAAGAGTCCTCATGGAGACAAGTATTTAACTATTACAGTGGTAATCCCTTAGCCCTTAAGATCGTTGCCAATATTATCCGCGATCTTTTCAGCGGGAACACGGATACTTTTCTGAAGCAAGGATCAGGAATCTTTGGTGATATTTATGATTTACTTGATCAACAATTTGAGAGGCTAACAAAAGCAGGACAATCAATACTATATTGGTTGGCCATCAATCGAGACGTGACATCGATTGAAGAGCTAAAAGAAGATTTAATCGAAGAAGACATCAGTCAAAACATATTAGAAAATCTGGATTCACTGAAAAGACGATCTTTAGTTGAGGTTAGAAAAGAAGGTTTTACTCTTCAAAATGTAATTATGGAGTATGTTACCGAAAGGCTGACGACCAAAGTGAAAACCGAAATCGACAGTCAGGAAATTATTCTTTTGAACAGCCATGCTCTACTTAAAGCTACAGCTAAGGATTATGTAAGAGAAACTCAGGCTCTATTGATACTTAAGCCGACAAAAGAATATTTCGAGCAGCATGGCAAGACTTTACTAGATTCCTTCAGAAGGCATTTGAAAGAACAACCAACATTAGCGAAAGGCTACTATGCAGGAAATCTATTTAACCTCTTATTTTATTCAGGCTCTACGAAGTATGACTTTAAAGACTTCTCTGAGTTAGTAATTTTACAGGCTTATCTTGGAAATTCTGAGCTTCACGGCTTGAATTTTCAAAAGGCTGATTTCAGAAAATATAGAGTTCATTTTGATTTTGGTTCTATAAGCTGCATAAAATTCAGTAAAAACGGTAAATTTCTGGCAGCAGGTGGCAATAAGGGAATGACTTGTATTTGGCGTTTCCCAAACAAGAAGTCATACATCAAGCTAGAGAAATGGGGCATCTCAGTGTTTTCCACAAATCTTGCCACTTGGATAAACACCTTGGACTTTACACAGGATAATAGTTTCTTGGCGACAGGAGATGACGGATATCAAATCAAACTTTACAACTTAGAAACTCTAGGTCCATCCACAGTTACACACTTCTTTACAGGACACACTGAGGCTATCTCAAGCCTAGTTTTCAACCAAGATGGTTCTAAATTAGCAAGCTGTAGTTCTGATAAGACAGTAAGAATTTGGGATGTTTCCAATCATAAGTGTGTTCATAGCTTCAAAGAGAAGGATAGCTGGTTTTGTTGCTTGGCTTTTCATGCAAACGGTAATCTCTTGGCCGGAGGAGGCTTCAATTATATAAAGCTGTGGGACATCAAAAAACAAAAATGTGTTCATAGCTTCTTACAGCCAACAGGGCGGATTTTTTCTTTGGCCTTCAATGAAGACCTAAATATTTTGGCGGCAGGAGGAAGTGACGGAGTTATTTGGATTTGGAATTTGGACAGCAAACATTTTTGCAAACAGCTTTCAGGGCATACTCAACATGTTCATGCTATTGCATTTAGCCCAGATAAGAGAAAGATGGTGAGCAGTGGCGACGACAACACTATACGTCTTTGGAATGTCGAGGATTTCAAGTGTGAGCATGTCTTTAAAGGCCATAGAAACTCTGTTCATGCTTTAAGCTTTGATTCGACTAGCAGTTTATTGGTTAGTGGAAGCTTCGACTGCACTATTAAGTTTTGGGATATCCAAGCTAAAAAATGCACCCAAACTTTCAAAGGTTACAGTAACGCAACTTATGCTGTTGAAACACTCTCAAATCAAGATTTAATTGCTAGTGCATACGAAGACATGTCTATTCGTGTATGGAGCTTAAGTCGCGAGGAAGTTGTACAAAACTTATCTGGACATACAGACTATATAAATTCAATAGCCATTCATCCCAACAATAATATCTTGGCAAGTAGCTCTGATAATGGAGAAATCATTCTCTGGGATTTGGAAGATGGAGGTTCGTCTATTCAGTTTGTAAAAAACCCTGGATATGCGAACTGTCTTTGCTTAACTTTCTCTATTGATGGAGATTTTCTCGTTTCAGCAGGGAGTGATTCTTGCATTAGGATCTGGGATCTGAAAAAACGAAGTTTTACAACCGAGCTATTAGGCCATACCAAAACAATTAAATCCTTGTCATTTTCCCGGAGCGGAAAATTATTAGCTAGTGCTAGCTCCGATGAAACAGTCAGGCTTTGGGACTTTCCAAAGAGATCTTTCTTAGGGAAAATAGCAGTAAAAAAGATATCAATAGTTACCTTCTCGCCAGATTCTAGAATTATTGCAAGTGGCGGAAAAGATAAACTTATTCGCTTATGGAGGTCAAATGACTTAAGTTCTATTGCTTGCCTTGAAGGACACGAAAATCAAGTAAACTCAGTCATCTTTCATCCCGATATGTCAGTTCTGGCTAGTGCTAGCAATGATAAGACTATTCGGATTTGGGATTTAGAAAGTCATGAATGCATTCGTATTATTGGCGAGGATGACGAGAAAGAAATGCATAGAGGTAAGGTTGGCTCAGTTCGTTTTTCTCAGAATGGAGCAATCTTAATAAGCGCCAGTGAGGATGGACTTATAAAGATTTGGCGAACGTCAGATTACAAATGCATTTCTGTCTTACAACCACCGAGACCCTATGAAGGAACTAACATCTCAGGAGTAACTGGAATAATGAAGTTTGACAAAAGGCTTTTAGCGAGTTTAGGGGCGATTGATGACTTACCTGACAAATAGTTCTGTTGATCATGTGCAAATTCCAATGTCAGACTGTTTACGAGATGTGACGTTCTTTTCGAAAAGACTCTTTTTTGGAAAAGTCTACTGAATTCGACAACGACGCTTCAATCTTTAGAGACATGTTAGACGAAACCGCCCAAGCATCATTTTCGGCAAATTTAGAAGTGACTACTAACTTGCCACCGCGCAAACCTAAAAATTGAGGACGGGAGATCGCGGGAGCACCTCACTCCCGACGAAGTCGATTAGCATATCCAAGCCGCGAAGAAAATTGGTCGGCACGGTCATCGTGATGCGACGCTGATCATGATCATATATGGCCATGGCTTTCGCGTGTCGGAGGCGATCGCCCTGCGGTGGAACCAAGTAGCCCTATCAAGTGGATGTGCTCCATGTAGTGCGGCGTAAGATAAGAAGGGAACACCCGCGACTCATCCATTATGGGGGCCAGATTTGCGGAAATGCCGTCAGCTTCAACCGGACTATCCTGACGCAGGAACTCGTCAAGTACGTGCCCTTTGTAGGAGGGATAAAACCAGCTCTATCCTATGTTTGTGAAGCCATTGGGGTAAGTTTGGGGTAAATTGAAAAGGCACTACGCTGAAAGCCTTGAAAAGTAAGGGTTTATAGAGGTCTGCAAAACCTCCATTCCCCGGTTCGAATCCGGGTGTCGCCTTTGTTGGGTTGCGATATTTTCGCTAAAAGCGTTGAATCTTCAGGGGTTCAGCGCTTTTGTACTTTTGGGTATTGTTGCCGATTGTTGCAGACAGGGGATAATGAAAGGCCGATTTTAAGGGCAATTTTAAGCATGGATTTTCGAGAGCGGTTACACCGCTGCAACGGGCGGCTGAGGGCTGCGAGAATCCCTGTGAGGGTGCAACAGATTGGCCAGAGGCTTTACTTGCAAGGTACGTTTCCCCCCGCACCTGGGAGCACGAAAGATAAATCCTATCAGCAGCGAGTAGCGCTAAAGTTGCCAGCCAACCCACGCGGGCTGTCTGTGGCAGAGCTGCGAGCTAAGGAAGCAGGAACGGCACTAGAAGCTGGCTCATTTGATTGGGCTGAGTATCGGGGTGAGAGTGCAGAAACCGTCCGAGACTGGGTTAAAAGGTTTTGTACACAATTTGAAGGGGCTGACCTGACCTGGCGCACGGATTATCAGCAACCCTTTAATAAGCTGCCTCAAAACGCGCCCCTAACGGCAGAGCTGTTGAGGCAGACCCTGGAAGGAGTAAAACAGGCGAGACCTAATAGCCGGGCACAGTTACGGGCATACAATGCCTTTCGACAGTTGGCGGCGTACGCAAACTTGTCTACAGACGATCTAAAGGGCTTGAAGGGGAGTTATTCAGCTAGTGAAGTAGACCCGAGGGATTTACCAACTGATAAGGCGATCGCTACGATGCGAGCCAGCATTAAAGACCCTGGGTGGCGCTGGTTGTTTGGCATCCTTGCCGCCTACGGATTGCGGGGGGCATGAAGCGTACAAAATCGACTTGACCGATTTCCCGACTGTGCGGGTGCCGCCAGACACAAAAACCGGGGCTAGATTTTGCTGGCCCCTGTACCCGGAGTGGGCTGAAAGATGGGAGTTGAGTGAGCGAATACTGCCACCGCTTGTAGATATCCCAAACTACACCAATGGCCAGCTAGGGACAAAGACTGCGAAGTTTTTTGAACGGATGCCGTGTGATGCCTACGATTTGCGCCACAGCTATGCGCGGCGGTGCTTTGAGTTTGGCTACTCACCGGAGTTTGGGGCCAAAATGATGGGGCACTCGCCAGATGTTCACTGTCGGACATATCGACGGTGGATTGATGCGGGGGTTTACTGGCAGATTTATCAGAAGGGGGTGAATGGGAGCGATCGTCCCCGGCCCCCTACAACAGAGGACTGAAAATCTTCGTATCGGCGGTTCAAGCCCGCCTCCTGGCATACGTTTCAGAGATCGAGAAGTTCACCTGTTCTAGGTATCGCAGTACCCCAGGCATTCGTTAGCCATTCTCCATCTGCATACCCTTCAAATTGAATGTAAATCCCTTATTGCTCTAACTATTCAGGCTCACCAAGTGTCTTCTGAGCCACATTCCTGATATGCAAAATTCTTACGCTGGGGGTGGGTGGGTTATCAAGGACGGTAAAGAGGATGCGGTAGCGATGTTTGCCCTTGCCGTAAAGTAGTTGGCGAATCTCCTGGCTGAAGAAGGCGTTCTCGCGAGCGATAGAGCAGCGCCGGGGCATGATTTGGAGTCCAGAAATTGCTTTGATCAGCCCTTGATACCACTCCTGAGCACGTTCATCGGTGGTGTACTGGGCAAAGCTAAGAAAAGCTGCGTCAGCCTCGGCTTTGGCAACACTAGAAAGATCAATCCGGTAGGTCATGCTTCCAGGGTCAGGCCATGCTTTGTATTTTGCTCTGTGATGAAATCTTCAAAGCTGGAAAAGTGCCCTTGCTCAAAGTCATTAAGACCCTGCTGAATCCCCTCAATGGCGGCAAAGAAGTCTTCGTCATCCAGGCTTAGGCCCAAGGTGAGTACCGCGATCGCAATGTGTTGCATGTCTTGCCCGGTGGCTTCAGCCCGTTGGCGGAGTAGGGTTTCAATTTGGGGTGGGAGATCTAGAGTGAGGGTCATCAAGGTTGAATCGGCGGCATGGCGCTGGAGTCGAGGGTATCTCAATAGTAAGGCAAGCGACCTTAAGCTCTCTTAAGGCTGGTCAAGAAAGTAACGCATCGGGTTTTAGCCCAGGGGTGGGAAATGACGGGAAACGGCAGGCAGACTTAGCCTGGATTCCCTTGCAAGCAGGGATCGCGGCGCTGAAGCCCTGGCCGGTGAGTGAGCCGCCTTATGTCCGGCGAAGGCAATCAAGGTAAATCAGCAGGGCTGAGAATCTTCGTGCCGAGCGATATTTAGCCTCTAAACTAGCCCCAATTTTTAGGTGCAAACTGAAAACAAGCCACTGCTGGATATACAGAGATCAAATTAAGGGAAGTGTGGCCCTGTTACCCTGAATGGTCTAAAGCATGGCAGTTACAAGATCGCCAGCTTCCACGAGTGCAGCTCCATCGATCAAACGAAAAAAGAGGGACTTCAGTATCTCATTACCTCTCACCAAAGTTGCCTTTTACCCCCTATGACTTGCGCCATGCTTGGGCTATCCGAACCCTGTTGTATCGCTGGTCTGTGGAGCTATCAGAAAGACAGATGGGGAATAGCGTAGAAGTCCATACCAACACTTACCAGCGCTGGATAAAGCGCGAGCAGACACAGCAGGTCTACGACTTACTCGTTAACCGAAGCGATCGCCCCCGGCCACCGATGCACAATAATGAAAACGGCGAAGGTAGGTGAGCTATGACCACAACCGGCGGCGATCGTCTTGACCGCATTGAGGCTCTAGTCGAGAAAAACAGTGAGGCTATCAGTGAATTAACCTCAGATTTGAGACGGTTTGATGAGCGTCTTGACAACTACGAGCGAGGGATGCGCTGGGTCGTTCAACTTTCCTTTGGGTTACTCATTTCAGCAACGGTCGCGTTAATTGTAAGTGCTCTTACCTTTTTGGTGAGAACGTTAACATTTCCTCGGTAGGAAATAGAGCGGGAGACTGCAAATCCTTGTGTCGGCGGTTCAAGACCGCCTCCTGCAATCTGTTCAGTTCTACTTAGGCTCGGGAATCATTGTTTGAGTGTGTTGAGTCCCTCTACATAAGGTACGAAAGCCTTTTTGGCAGGTATTAAATCAACATCTCACTGATTTGATTGAGCCTAGAAAATATCCTGACGATACCCATCAGTCTCCCAGCAAAGAGCTAAGTAGCAGATGTTCCTTTTGCTGAATTATGGGTTGAAAGCGTCATCTGCTTTGCGCAGTAAGCAACGTCTTAAATTGCTTGCATTATGTTATCGCTGGTTCTACTTAGATTTTAGAATTTATGAATGACACTCAAACTTTTTCCCTGAAAGCAGCCCTTGATTGTCATTTGCTCAAGATTGCTCCTGACACGTCACTCTTAGCCGCGATCACGCTAATGGGTCAAGGAGGCGACAATTGTGCCCGAGCCCCCCAGGACACCACTTCAGATTCTGCCCAGAATCACGCTAAGCGTTCAAGCTATGCCCTTGTCATGGAAGCGGAGCATCTGGTAGGCATCTTGACTGAGCGTGATGTGGTCAAGCTAGCAGCCCAAGAGATTAACCTCACCACGACCCTAGTCGCTGAGGTGATGACTCAGGAACTCATCACGCTGCCTGAGTCTGATCTGCAAGATCCCTTTGCCGTGTTAAGTGTTTTGCGCAAAAACCGTATTCGGCATCTGCCGATTATGAATCAAGAGGGACATGTGCTGGGGGTAGCAACACCAGACAATATCCGTAGCGTATTGCAACCATTTGATCTGTATAAGCTGCGCCGGGTTGAAGAAATGATGTCGACCCAAGTGATTGATGCTGCCCCTGAGTCGACCGTACTTAATTTGGCACAACTCATGGCAACCCATCGGGTGAGCTGTGTGGTGATTACGCAGCCAGGAAACGCCATCTCCACCAACCGTTTGTCCCCAATTGGCATTGTGACTGAACGGGATATCGTTCAGTTTCAGGCGCTAGAACTGAACTTAAGCACCCTGCAAGCCCAAGCCATCATGAGCACACCACTGGTGTGCCTCAGTCCAGAAGATTCCTTATGGAATGCCCATCAAACCATGACCCGAATGCGCGTCAGGCGTTTGGTTGTTGCCGATGCCCAAGGAGCCTTAGTTGGCATCGTGACCCAAACCAGTATCCTAACCGCATTAGATCCCCTAGAAATGCAGAAAACAGTTGTGGCACTGCAACATCAGGTCAAGCAACTGAAAGATGAACGAATCCAGTGGTTGCAATCTCGGGCCTTCGATCTCGAAAGTCAGGTGCAGAAAAGTGAAGAACGATTTCGCGCCATTTTTAATCAGACGTTTCAGTTTATTGGCTTACTCGAACCCGACGGCACTGTAATTGAAGCTAACCAGACTGCCCTCGATTTTGGCGGCTTGCAGCGAGAAGAGGTGATTAACCGTCCCTTATGGGAAACACACTGGTGGATGAATTCGATTGAAATTCAAGAGCAACTGAAAAGCGCGATCACCCGTGCCGCCCAGGGGAAGTTTGTCCGCTATGAAGTAGATGTGATGGGGGTAGATCGGATCGCCACGATTGATTTTTCCCTACGTCCCCTTTTAGATGAGACTGGACAGGTCAAATTGTTGATTCCAGAAGGGCGAGATATCAGCGATCGCAAACAGGCTGAGGCCGCCCTTTATCAGAGTGAGCAGCGCTATGCCAGCCTAGCTGAAGCGGCCCCCGTCGGCATCTTTCAGACAGATGCAAACGGCGATTGTGTGTATGTCAACAGTCGCTGGTGTCGCATCGCTGGGATAACCTTTGGAGCAGCCATGGGTAAGGGTTGGGTGGAAAGCATTCACCCAGAGGATCGAGAACTGGTTGCAACAGAATGGTATCGTGCAGCTCAAACTAAATGCCCTTTTCGGCTCGAATATCGTTTCCAAACTTGCATGGGTTTGGTGACGTGGGTTTATGGGCAAGCCGTGGCAGAAATTGGCCCCGAGGGTGAAACCATCGGCTATATCGGCACAGTTACAGATATTACAGAACGCAAAGAGGCCGAGTCAGCTCTCAAAACCAGCGAAGTTCGCTTAAACGAAGCCCAGAAAATTGCTCATATTGGCAGCTGGGAACTCAACCTCCAGACCAATACTTTACTCTGGTCAGATGAAACCTATCGCATCTTTGAAATTAATCCTCAGCGGTTTAAAGCAACCTACGAAGCATTTCTAAGTGCCGTCCATCCCGATGATCGGGTTCAAGTCAACCAAGCCTATGTTGATTCAGTTAAAAAACAGACCGCCTACGAAATTACCCATCGCCTACGCATGGGCGATGGCCGCATCAAACACATATCCGCCCGTGGCCAGACTTTCTATGACAGTGCTGACCATCCGATGCGGTCAATCGGTACCTTCCAAGACATAACTAAGCGGCAGCAGATTGAAGACGCGCTAGCAGATCAAGTTTCCCAAGCTCAACTCGTGGCTCAAATTTCTAGCCGCTTTAGTAACTTAGCTTCTACTGAACTAGATGGGGGCATCCGACAGACGTTGCAAGACGTTGCGGTATTCACGGAGACGGATGCGGGTTTTATGGCCCAGCTCTCGTCAACGGATCAGACCTTTCAGATCACGCACGAGTATATGGCCATGGGGGCCAAGTCTCACCCTTCCGAGCCTCAAAATCCGTCATTGTCAGCCTTACCTTGGATGACACACCAGATTCTTCAGGGTCAGGTGATTTGCATTGCCAGCCTTGCAGATTTGCCGACAGAAGCGGCAATGGATAAAACCCACTGGCAAGCCTTAGGGGTACATTCCCTTGTGACGGTTCCGATCCGCTATCAAAATCATGTGATGGGCTGGGTTAGTTGTGCATCAAAGCGGTCGCACACGCCCTGTGAGGTTCCCCTACCAGACCAGGCATCCAGTGGTTTCTTTAAAGCGATTGAACTGTTGAAAACTGTGGGTGAAATCTTTGCCCATGCCCTCCAGCGTCGCAATGCTGACGCCGCCCTTTATCAATACCAACAACATCTAGAAGAGTTGGTGGCCAACCGAACTGCTGAGTTACAAGAAAGCGAAGCACGATTCCGCACGATGGCAGATACGGCACCCATGATGATTTGGGTCTCTGATGTAAATAAGCGATTTACTTACTTTAATCAGAGCCGATTAATCTTTACTGGACGCACCCTGGAACAGGAGTTGGATAATGGCTGGACCGAGGGGATTCATCCAGAAGACTGTGAAGCCTATCGGGATAGCTATCTGAAGGCCTTTGAGGCTTGTCAACCGTTCCAGAGAGAGTATCGGCTACAGCGGTATGACGAAGAATATCGCTGGATGTTGGATATTGCGGCCCCTCGCATTCTGCCGAATGGAAAATTTGCTGGCTACATTGGCTCATGTATTGATATTACAGAGCGTAAGCGCATGGCCCAAGAGCTGTTTCGTGAAAAAGAACTGGCTCAGGTAACCTTACATTCCATTGGGGATGCAGTAATTACCACCAATGCTCAGGGACAAGTTGAGTATTTCAACCCAGTCGCTGAGCAATTGACGGGGTGGACTGCATCCGCCGCCAAGGGCAGGCCGTTGATGGAGGTTTTCAGAATTGTGCATGAAGTCACGCGGGAACCGGCTGAAAATCCAGTTGAGCAGGTGTTGAGAGACGGTTGTACAACTGAGCTTGACAATCATACTGTCTTGATTTCCCGCCAGGGCACAGAATACTGCATTGAAGATTCTGCTGCGCCAATTCGAGATCGCGCGGGTCGCATGATTGGTACTGTCATGGTTTTTCATGATGTCACCCAATCGCGCCAACTCTCGCATCGATTGTCGTGGCAGGCTAGCCATGATGCCTTAACTGACTTAACGAATCGACGGCACTTTGAGCAGTTGCTCGAAGAAACATTGAAAGAAGTGCAACAGTGTCAAGAAGTTCATGTGCTTGGCTACTTGGATCTAGACCAGTTCAAGATTGTCAACGATACCTGTGGTCATGCCGCTGGAGATGAACTCTTACGCCAGGTCTCCCGACTCCTCAAGAGTCAAATCCGGGCTACAGATATCTTGGCGCGGTTGGGGGGAGATGAATTTGGACTGTTGCTCAAAAAGTGCTCATTGGAACAAGCTAATCGCATTGCTGAAAAGCTGCGTGAAGCAGTCCAAAACTATCACTTTCTCTGGCAGGCAAAGGCTTTTCGGATTGGTGTCAGCATCGGTTTGGTTGCCTTGCAACCCGATAGTCAAACCTTATCTGAAGTGCTAAGCGCTGCCGATGCCGCCTGTTATGCGGCAAAAAGTCGGGGCCGAAATCGCATCAACATCTACCAAGCCGATGATTCTGAACTAGCCAAACAGCAAGGCGAACAAGAATGGAGTCTCCGCATTAGACAAGCGCTAGAAGATAATCGCTTTTGCCTTTATCGCCAAGCAATTGTCCACACGAGCAATTCTGATGAAGCGCAAATTGATCATTATGAAATCCTAGTGCGCATGCTGAATGAGCAAGGCGAAATGATTACGCCAGGGGTGTTTATTCCGGCGGCTGAGCGCTATAGATTAATGACCGAGATTGATCGTTGGGTCGTGCAGACATTTTTTGCCCATGTTGAGGGTGCCCAACCTAAACAGTGCCCAACTTCTGAAAATGTTCCAGAGACGTTGCATCTGATTAACCTCTCTGGGGCCAGTGTGGGGGATGCTCAATTTCTGAACTTCTTAAAGGCACAGTTTGCCCAACATAATGTTTCACCCCATGCGATTGGCTTTGAGATTACTGAAACAGCGGCGATCGCCAACCTAGATCAGGCCATGCATTTTATCAATGAACTCAAGCAACTGGGTTGCCCCTTTGCTTTAGATGATTTTGGCAGTGGTATGTCATCGTTTGGCTATCTCAAAACCCTGCCGGTGGATTACCTAAAAATCGACGGTAAGTTTGTGAGAGATATCATCAGTGATCCAGCGACCTATGCGATTGTAGAGTCGATTAATCATGTAGGTCATGTCATGGGGCTTAAAACCATTGCTGAGTGGGTTGAAAACCTAGATCTCCAAGACCAGTTAGCCCAGATGGGGATAGATTACTTACAGGGATATGGAATTGCCCGCCCTTGCCCTGTTTTTTAGACATCTGAATTCATTAAGAGTTTGCGGGTTTAGCCCTAACAGGCTGTTATCCCGTTTCCTTGTTAGGTTTTAAGGGAGTTCATACCCTGCTTCGAATATTTGCGTAAGGTCGCAACCACTCAACTGAAACCATTGGGTTTGGGGTGATTGCGGTAACGAGGAAATATGGGTTTGAGGTGTGTGACAGTTAGCCGTTTTGGGCTAAATTTAGGCCAACGGTGTTTAAGCCTCTAAAAAATCGCCATGGGTTTTTGGATGCGATCGCAGTGCCATTGATCAGTGCGTTTGTATGCTTGCGGATTGTTGGCTGGCGCAATTGCTTTGTGAGGGAGTTGCTCTCAGTGACGAAGTACGCAGAGTGACTTGTCGATCGCTTGAGAAGATGTCGATGCTGATGTTGGCCCTGCACTCGGCCGGAAGAGGCCAAATGTAACGGAACCGTGGGCTGCTTGCGTTGGCCTGCAGGCAATGTCGAAATGCCGGACTTTGAACGCCAATTGCTGTGTGCGGCTGGGTGTGCATTGTTTAT
>JBCCNE010000002.1:0-36761 GCA_039026015.1 Cyanobacteria bacterium P01_C01_bin.70
AGTCAAGTTATGGCGGGCCAAGTGCGATCGCGGGGTTTTGTGTGTATTCATCAATCGGGAGTGGCGATCGCGGCGAGTCTGGCGGTGATTGGCAACCTCTTTGGAATGACCGCAGTTCAAGCCCAAGCACCCCAAAACCCCAATCTTAAAATTGGCATCGTACAGCGGTTTGGCAACAATGATGCCAAGACACTAGTGATTGAACCTCTCGGCAGCGATCAGCTTACGGTGCAGTTCAAAACTGATGATCAATTAGAAACCCTGACCACCAATCAGGTCGTGCTTGACACGGCTCCCACCCCTCTACAGACCACCTCTCTGCGAGAGCGGGTCGTGCTCAGCACCCATCGCAGCTTTGAGAGCGCCGAAGACAGTGCAACCCAATGGCGGCAGCGTGGCATCGAGACGGAAATTGCCCAGCCCGACGACTGGCAAGTGTGGGCGGATCGCCCGACCTACGATACGCCCTTGCTGCGGCGACTCCTGCTGAAAGATCTGCGGGCCGCTGGCTACACCAACGTTTACATCGACAGTCAGGTGCTGCGCGATGTCCCCAAGGCTGCGGCGATTTTCAACGGCTTTCGCTACAACCGCGATATCGTCAGCATCTCCACTGGCAGTCAGCGGGTACGAGTGATTGAACAATATGGTCAGGTAGCAGATACAGTGCGAGTCTATGGCGGCAGCTTACGCCTGCAGCCCAACGCCTATGGCACTTATACCTTAGTCAACAACGTGCCCATTGAAACCTACTTGCGTGGAGTGGTGCCCTACGAAATTGGTCTGGGAGCCCCTCGCACCACTATCGAAGCCCAGGCGATTTTAGCTCGCACCTATGTGCTGCGCAATCTGCGCCGCTTTGTGGTGGATAACTACGAACTCTGTGCCGATACCCAGTGCCAGGTCTATCGTGGCATTACCGGTGCGGCAGAAGTGACCGATCTCGCGATCGCCAATACCAACGGCCTCGTTCTTACCTATGAAAACGAACTGGTGGATGCCCTTTATTCATCAAATGTTGGCGGAGTGACAGCGGCCTTTAGCCACGTGTGGAACGGCCCGGATCGCCCCTACCTGCGCCCGGTGGTCGACTCTGTGTCCAACCGTTGGGATTTGGCCCTGCGGCCCCTGACCGACGAAAACCATTTGAAAGCTTTTCTCTCTCTGGACTCTGGCTTTAATGAAGACGAGTGGGACACCTTTCGCTGGCAAGAAGATGCCTCCCTGGAAACCATTGCCCAAGACTTGAAAACGTACCTGCAGGCCCGTAATCATCCCCAAGCAAACTTCACCGCAGTGCAGCGCCTGGTGATTACGGAACGGGCGGCATCCGGTCGGGTGCAAACCCTGGAAATCGCTACGGATGCCGGTGTCGTTACTCTCCAGAAAGACGAAGTAATCCGGGCGATCGCAGCGCCGCTAAGCCTGTTGTTCTATACGGCGGGGCTGTATGAAGAAGTGCCGGGGGTCGCCGAACCGCAGCTCATAGGCTACCGTTTTATTGGTGGCGGGTTTGGCCATGGAGTCGGCATGAGCCAAACTGGCGCTTACAATTTGGGCGATCTGGGCTGGAGCAGCGATCGCATCCTCAGGTTCTACTATCCCGGCACGGAACTGCAGCCGATTAGCGATCGCCTTACTTTCTGGCGTGATCCTTACGAAACCGACCTACCGGCATCCTCTGTTCCTACGGCTCCGTAAGCAATTCCTAAGACACTCCTACAGCCTCGAGAAAAGGGCGCGATCGCCGCTACTCTTATGTTTACGTTGCCCTCGACTAAACCATCCTGATTCTCGACAAGCTAAACTTACATCCAGTGGTTGTCTGTTTCGCTGTTGTGCCACCGCCATGACCGAACTCCCACCGTTTAACAATCCACCACCCCGTCCCGCAGTTGGGTCTGTGGAGGCTTCTCAAACTGATTCGTCAGCTGTGGCCTCACCCACTGCTCCGACCGTGCTAGAAACACCACCCGCCCCTAAGCGCTGGCAAGGACTGCAGGTGCTGTTGGCTTGGTCTCTGCGATGGGGACTGCTGGGCCTGGGCGTGGTGGGAGCTTGGCTATTTGGCATCCTTGTGGCCCAGTTCTTTCCCGCTAGCAATCCCGAACCGCCGATGCAGGAGGTGGTGGCGCGCAAAACTTCCCGCTTTTTCCAAAAAGTAGGTAGTCTTCCCGCCTGGTGGTCAGGCGCAACCCAGTCTACTGCACCGATCGCGGCGCCAGCGCCGGCAGCCACCCCGCCAGCCACTCCCGAAGCGACTCGTCCCATTGCCCTCACCGATGCCCAGCGCGAACAGGTCACCGTTGAGCTAGAGGCCATCGATAGTGAGCTGCAAACTCTACGCGATCGCACTTCCGCCATTGAGCGTCAGCTGGGACTTCCCAACATCGAGATTTCCCTAGATAAGCGGCTCGACAACGCCAACAACCGCCTCACCCCCCCCACCGAAGCGCCGCCAACTGCCGCCAACGGCGCCACCCCTACAGCCCTACAGCCTACCGTTGGCGAATCCCCCGATCCCTTATTCCGGATCAATGCCTATCGTGTCACCCTGCCTAGCGACGTGCTGTTCGCCCCTGGTCAGGATGCTTTGCAGCCCAACGCCCAACCCTTACTCGACAATATCTTGCCGGATATTGCTCGCTATTCCAACACCACCATTGTCGTAGGCAGCTACACCGACGTTGAAACCGAAGGCAGCACGACTACCGAATTGTCTTACCAACAAGCGATCGCCGTCCAGCGCTACCTGGCTCAGCGCGTAGGCGACGACTCTCTCCACTGGGTCTCCGTCGGCTATGGCAACAGCACCCTCGGCAGCACTGGCGGCGTACAGCTTAGCCGTCGCATCACCATTGCGATCACCCCATAAGTCTCAACACCCGTGCCACACTCAGCAGGGTGTTCCACCAACTCTGTGCCCTCAAACCGTCAATTTCTTTGCCAAAGTCAGCCCCTCACTCGGCGAGCGCTTTCATCCTTGCACAGAGGTTTTGGCATCGTTTTGCATCTTTGAAGCAGTCGATGTGAGGCGTGAAGGCTATTGATTCATCCGATTTTGAATCTCCAATCGCAAATCATATGAGATCTCCTCTTATCAAGCCCAAATGCGCTTTAAGGCCAGTGTAAAACCGGGCAAAATAGACTCACCAGACAACGTGTCGGGATTTTCTAACACTTCAACTGCTTGAGCTGACCGATAAATTTCCACCTGTCGCGTTTGCAGATCAATTAGCCAGCCTAACTCGGCACCGTTTTCCAGATATTCCTGCATCTTCGCCTGCAGCACTTTGAGTCTGTCTGTTTTTGAACGCAACTCCACTACAAAGTCGGGACACAGCGGCGCAAATCCTTCTCTTTGTTCTGGCGTCAGAGCTTCCCAGCGCTCTCGGCGCACCCAGGCGGCATCGGGTGAGCGATTGGCTCCATTTGGCAACTCAAATCCGGTTGAGGAATCAAAGGCTTCACCCAGCGCTTCGTTAGCTTCGAACCAAACATAGAGTTGTCCTGTAATGCTTGAGTTACGGCGTCCTGACTCACTACCCGCAGGTGGGTTCACAATTAGTTCTCCGGTGGCGGTGCGCTCTAATCTCAGGTCACGATTGACCGCAGCCAATGCCGCAAACTGCTTAGGCGTGACTTTTAGCATCACCTCGTCAGGAAGCTGAAGCGAAAGCGGCTGAAGTTGCGGTACTGCTTGTGCTGTCATGTTGGCTCCCGTGCAGCCCAATCACACTTCTATTTTATGCCGATGCTAGGGGCGATCTCTCTTCACTTCGCAGGCGACTGTAACTATACATTGAGATTGCTCTTAACTTCCCAGAAAATCCTTAACAATACTGCGAGCACCATCTATTCCAAGAGAGCACGTTGTAATAACGCAATTTTAATCCGTGCGCACAGTTGTATTTTTTTGCCAATAAAACCAATTTCTTATATTTTTCTCTAAACGCACAGTCTCTGACTCTGTCAAAGAACCTAGCCTCATTTTTCCAAAATCACCCTCTAGGAAAAGTTCGCGTTTTACTGGATCGAAGCCTCGATAAAAAGATAACTTTCTTCTGGTCACCAGAATTCGATTCAAATGGGTTACGCTCAATTCTCTTTTTCTGTAAGAAAAGCATAAGAATTGCCTCGATATAAACAAAAATTCTGGGAAAAATACAATCTCAATCACTTCCAGTAACAAAAAGCTCCAAACGCCAATAGCTATCGTCAGAAACAATCCAGTAAACAACACTTCCCGCCCGATTAGCTTTGCAATACCTATAGCCAGAAATAGTGAAAGCATTGTCAACGGATACCCCAGAGGATTCTTTGCCCCTCCAGAAGACAAAACAACGTGCATTCTATTTTTTGAAGCTGAAATGTTCATGAATTTTGTTTTGCTCTGTGTAAGCAAAAGACAACGCTCACCTCTTTAAAGGAACCTAGCCAGTTGATCGCGACATCTGAATCTCATACTCCAACGTAGATTGCCCAAAATATCCCGGCTGGAGTCGTCCAGAGACAGGGGCGGCGTTTTGGGGATGGGCGGCGGCGGCAAGGGCGACATGGCGATCGCCCACCGCAAGTCCCAATGTGGGGTCAAAGCCGCGCCAGCCGCCACCAGGAATGTAGACTTCGGGCCAAGCATGGAGTTCGCGAGTCGTTTGATCTTGGTCGCCTTCTTGGTAGCCGCTGACAAATCGCGCCGCCAAACTCACTGCCTGGCAGGCTTCCGCAAACAGCACGGCAAAATCGCGACAGGAGCCAGACTGTTGTCGCAGGGTTATCCCTGCCGGAAGCGGATCGCCCTCTAGCCGATGAGCATAGTCAAACTCTTCGTAGATGGTTTGAGTCAGCTTTGAGAGAAAGAATCCTACGTTGCCCTGCGCGTCATGCAGTAGGGTTTGAGCCAGATCAACCACTTGGGGATGCCAGGCTGTGGAAAGGATCGGTCGCAGGTAAGGGGCGAGGTGGGTGGCGATCGCTTGCGGATAAGCAATTGGTGCAGTCACCGCCCACGGCTCGCTGAGATAGTCAAAAGGATTGGTGCGCCAGGTCTGTACGGTCGCTTCCGTTTGCACCTGCAGTTCAGAGACCTCGACATCCTCAAACCACAGTCGTAAGCAGATATTGCCCTCAATATCCAAAAACTCTGAGCGCTTGCTCGGGGTAGGGGCGATCGTCATGGCGAACTGCTGTAACTGCTGACTGCCATCACTGCGAGGCCGCAGTCGTACCGTATGGGCCGCTAGCTTGACCGGCTGCGGATAGCGATAGGTAGTTGCGTGACGGATGTGATACTGCACCAGGCTGTTCCTTTCAAGAGGCGACGGGCATCGCCATAAAGTCTTCGTAGATGTGCTCACCCACGGTATTTAGCCGGGTTTGCAATTGCTCAAGAAATTCGTGCAGGCCCGTCTCAAAGACTTCGTCGATGGTCATATATTCCAGTTCTGCTCGCAAGCGGCCCAGCGTGCGCTCGCTGCTGTTGCACCAACTGCCCAACGAGGTGCCTGTAATTTGATGGAGCGATCGCTCCGCCTGCAACAAACAAAACTGAATCGAGCGAGGAAACTCCGCATCCAGAATTAGAAACTTGGTAATGCCTTGGGGCGTTACCCGTCGTTGACGCTTCCGGTACATTTCATAGGCGCTGGCGGACTTCAGCAGCGCGATCCACTGCAGTTCATCTAGAGGCGTACCCACATCCCTCACTGACGGCAGCAGAATATAGTATTTCACATCCAAAATGCGGGCTGTCTTATCTGCCCGCTCTAGCAAGCGGCCCAAACGGCCAAAGTTCCACCCTTCGTTGTGAGACATGGTGGCTTCCATCACGCCAGCAAACAGATGGCTGGCCGTCTTTACCTCAGGATAAAAGCTGTAGAGTTGTTCTCTAGTGAGGTCGGTATTAGCAGCCTCTTTGACCCACAGATAAAACGAGTTTACCTGCTCCCACATTTCTGATGAGATGGTCTCGCGCACGGCCCGAGCATTTTCCCGTGCGGCATTCACACAGGACAAAATGGAATTGGCGTATTCGCGATCGAACGTGAGAAACTTCAAGACGTTTTCGGCACTGGCATCACCGTCATATTGTTTATCAAACAGCTGTTGGTCGCCAGTTGCCGTCACCAGCGGCGACCACTGTTGGTCCAATCCAGCAATGGGCGTGTCCAGCAGCAGATTGAGATTGACCTCTACAAAGCGAGCGACATTTTCGGCCCGCTCTACATAGCGATTGAGCCAGTAGATTGAATCGGCAACGCGGCTCAGCATGCACCCTCCTTCACCACCCAGGTATCTTTACTGCCGCCCCCTTGGGAAGAGTTGACCACCAGCGACCCCCGACGCAGGGCCACCCGCGTCAACCCGCCCGGATTCACATAAACGTCCTGCCCATAGAGAATAAATGGCCGCAAATCAACGTGACATCCCTCGAATTGACCGTCGATCAGTGTTGGCACCCGCGACAGGCTCAAGGTGGGCTGAGCAATATAATTGCGGGGATCAACCAGAATCTTTTGGGCAAATGCCGCCCGTTCTTCGTCACTGGCGTGGGGACCCATCAGCATGCCATAGCCGCCTGAGGCATTCGTGGCCTTAACCACCAACTCGTCTAGGTGCGCCAGCACGTATTCGCGCTGTTTAGCATCTTCACATAGGTAAGTGGGCACATTTGGCAAAATTTGATCTTCCCCCAGATAGTACTTAACCATCTGGGGCACATAAGCATAAATCATCTTGTCGTCGGCGACCCCGGTGCCCGGTGCATTCGCGATCGCCACCCGGCCCTGCCGATACACTTCCATCAGTCCGGAGATGCCCAACATCGAGTCTGCCCGAAACGCCTGGGGATCAAGGAAATCATCATCAATGCGCCGATAGATCACATCTACCCGCTGCAGTCCCTTGGTTGTGCGCATCTGTACATAACCGTCAGCCACAACCAAATCACGTCCCTCCACCAGCTCTATACCCATCTGCTGGGCCAGGAAAGAGTGCTCAAAGTAGGCAGAATTATACATACCCGGACTCAGCAGCACTACACAGGGATCAGCCACATTAGACGGCGCAAGGTTCAGCAATGCCTCTAACAGCTGGCTGGCATAGTCGTCCACCGGCAAAATATTCAGCGCACCAAAAAATCGAGGGAACGAGCTTTTCATTACCCGGCGATTTTCTAAAACGTAGGAAACGCCAGAAGGGCAGCGCAGATTATCTTCCAGCACGTACCAGTTGCCGCTGCGATCTTTGACCAAATCAGTCCCTGTGATGTGGCACCAGATGCCTTTTGGCGGCTGCAGCCCTAAGCAAGGTTTTAAGAAACCAGGAGCCGACTCAATCGCCTCCCGTGTAATCACCTGATCATTAATAATCTTCTGATCATTGTAAATATCATGAATAAAGCAGTTCAGCGCTTCAATGCGTTGCTTTAATCCCTGCTCAAGCTGTTCCCATTCGCCATAAGCCACAAACCGAGGAATCACGTCAAACGGAAAAATTCGTTCGGTACCTTGATTGTCGCTGTAGACGTTAAACGTCACCCCCATCTTAAACAACATATTTTGCGCCGCCTCTTGCCGCCGCTGTAGTTCTTCTAAGGGCAAGGACTGGATGCGTTTAATCAATTCAGCTGCAGCGGGGCGGGGCGTCCCCTTGGCAGCAAACAGCTCATCAAAAAAGTCGCCGGGATCATAGGTATCCAAGCAGGCCATTGATTCTCTCCGAAGCGATGGCACTACACATACTTGTTCACCAGACCTAGGTACCGTAACAGAAGATACACCCGGCCAAAGCTTAATGGAGAGGGCGGAGTACAGAAGGCAGAAGTTAGAAGGCAGAGTGATTGATCTAGCCGATCTACCTAAGTCGGATAATCTCTCGTCCAGAAGCAAACACGAGAATCCTGAGACAGGCGATCGCCTTTTACTCACTCAATCCCCAGACCCGGTGCTACCAGGCTCTCTAGGCAGGCTGCGCCAACACAGTCCACCATCCATCACTCTCCTACTGCTCCGAAATATCGGTTAAGTCTAGCCCATTAGGCACCACAGTCGAATTCCACTCAATCTCCGGCATATCTTGGGCGGCATCTCGCAGGGCAACTTCCCAGTGTTTGCGCATCTTGATAAGGTAGGGGTCACCAGCGACAAAGCGGACTTTGTGCCCAATCTGAAAGCTGTCAGTGTGATACATGATTAAGTTAATCGGCGGCCCTACTGATAAATTCGAGCGCATTGTGGAGTCAATTGACAGCAGCGCGAACTTGGCAACCGCTTCGACCGGCGTTTCGTAGGTCAGGGTGCGATCAAGGATAGGCTTGCCGTATTTAGTTTCGCCAATTTGCAGAAACGGCGTTTCAGGAGTGCTGCGGATGCAGTTGCCCTGGCTGTAAATCAGATACAGTTCTGGTGCTTCGCCCTTAATCTGGCCCCCCAGCAAAAAGCTGCACTGAAAATCGATTTTGTCTTTTTGCAGCCACGGCCGATCAATCTCTTGCAAGTTGCGAATGCAAGTACCGATGTATCGGGCAATGTCGTACATCGTCGGTAGGTTATGCAGATTAGCCTCAGCGTTGATGATCAAATCGCGGTCCAACGCATGCAAGACCGCCTGAGTCATCGAGAGACTGCCTGACGTGCAGAGGATCAAAGCCCGCTCGCCCGGCACCGAAAAATCAAACAGTTTTCGATAAGCGGAAATGTAGTCAACCCCAGCGTTGGTGCGAGAGTCGGCGGCCAGCAGCACGCCTTGCCGTACATGAATGCCTAAGCAGTAAGTCATTGAAGAATCTGCAAAATTAGAGTGGTTTTGGGCTTTTCAAAGGAGAAAAGTGATGGTTCGCCCACGATTTACATCAACAATTGCCTGAAAATCATCCACTTATCTATTTCAGCAGAGTTTGTCTCGATAAAGTGTCTGACCCAACTCTATAAAATCTGATGCTCGTTAGCGGGAACTCCGACGGCGGCAAAAAACTGGTTCAGTTCTCTGCTTTGACCGCCATAAACGCCGGCGATTTGCTGCTCACAACAAGCGATCGCAAATTCATCCATGGTTTCGGGCTCAATGCCAAACATGCGGCTAAAGGTGTCGGCCTGCACCCGGCAGAAGTTAGGGCGAGTCTCATAAATCGTGCAGCAGCGGTTGGTCTGGTCATAATGGATGCACCAGCCGTCGTCGCCCACCAAACTTAGATAGTGGGCCAGTTCTTCTGCAGTGAGATATTGATCAAGGTCAGGGCGATCGCGGGGATCAAGGTGACAGCAGGCCCCACACCCTTGGATACATTGCCAACGTGCCATGTGATGAATCGAGTTTCTCCCTTAGAATTTTGTAAAGTTAATTAAATATGCGTTCCCAACAGCAGATAAAATAGCCCAATCAGATCTCTGGAATAACCGAATTTTGTTGTCTGGGAGGACACATGGAGTTCATTTCAAATTTTGTCGGTGGCATCAACATTGAACTTATTGCTCAGCTCACTATGCTAGCGATGATCGTGATTGCTGGGCCAGTCATTGTCTTCCTGTTAGCCGCCCGGGGCGGCGATCTCTAAGTCGCGGTCCAGCGCATCTTTACTACAGAGCCCCGTCGCTTTGGTATTGTGCGGAAATTTGGAGTTTGAGTGTGATCGCACTTTAAGCGTGATGGCATTCCATCTTGTCATTGAACCCTCGCGTGAATCTAGTTTTTAGCCACGGGCTTTCACTGATACAGATTGCTAGATTCTAAAGAATTGCTTCCGAAGTTTGGACTTCCAGATTCGGCTTTCAACACGCTAGCTTACGCACCCTGTAATTTTTTCTATTAGATGCTGCCTCAGCAAAAGTAGAAAAAACCGACAGTTTGAGCGGTTGAATGCCCTCCGATGGCTAGCCCACTTGACGCTAAAGTTGAATAGAGATGTAATGCTGTCAAGGCTGAGGCAATGAGCGAAGAAATTACTGGAAAAGTGCTGTTAGTGGATGACGAAGCCGGACTTCGAGAGGCGGTGCAGGCCTATCTTGAAGACAGTGGCTTTGCGGTTGAAGTTGCTAGCAACGCCACTGAGGGGTGGGAGAAACTGCAGTTGGCCACTCCAGACATTTTGATTTCTGACATCATGATGCCCCAGGTTGATGGCTACGAATTTTTACAACAGGTGCGCGAAGATCCTCGCTATAAGTCTCTGCCGGTCGTCTTTTTGACGGCTCGCGGCATGACAAGAGATCGCATTCAGGGCTACAGTGCCGGGGTTGATGCTTACTTACCCAAACCATTTGATCCGGATGAATTGGTGGCGATCGTTAGCAACCTGATTGAGCGCCAGGTAGCCCGTACTCCAGAAGGTGGCCCGCTGCCCGACATCGCTGCTATGGCCAAGCAGATTGAAGAAATCAAAGCACTGCTGACTCAAAAGGGTACAATCGCCAAGTCTCCTTCTCCTATTCGTATTGACTTCACGCCACGCGAGCAGGACGTGCTCAATCGAGTTGCGGAAGGATTAATGAACAAAGAGATTGCCAGCCGACTCGATACTAGCGTGCGCAATGTTGAAAAGTACGTCAGTCGCTTGTTTAGCAAAACTGGTACGAACAGTCGTACCGAACTCGTGCGATATGCTCTGGAGCACGGGCTAGTCACTGACGATGAATAAGGCTGGCTTGTTGAGCTTTGATTTCGGCGCTTGATGTAGCAAGCCTAAGTGTGGTAAGATTAAAAACTGACTTAATTTAGGTTGTCTACATCTTCGATACGGCATTTTTGCAGCTATCGAGGCCAAAAACATTCTGAGGTTGAGGTTTCGTATGAAAATAAACCTCACCAGGCAAGAAAACACTCTCACGTCACAAGCTATCACAGCAGTGACTTTGGTGCAGATAGTCACTCAGGAGTGAAGCCAGACTGTTGACGTGGCTACCAAAACCCTTAGGAAATGGACTAGAGAATATTTCATATTGTCAATCGAATCCCAGGGTTTGGAAAAGTTCACGTAGAGAATTGTTGCGCAACATTAAATTAGGTTAAAATCAAATTCACTAGGGTGCATTCTGGTCTGCACCTATGTCCTGTTTTTTAAAGGACCTTTAGCTATACACCGCCTAGACTAGGCTCCACTAATCATTTGGGGTAAGGCGCTCACCGGAATTACGCACTGTTTATGTCTTTTGAGTCTTTAGGCTTGTCTATCAAGCTGCTACGAGCGATCGCGGACGAAGGTTATGAATCTCCTACGCCGATTCAGGCCCAAGCAATTCCCGCCGTTCTATCCGTCCGCGATGTTTTAGCTAGTGCCCAAACGGGAACTGGCAAAACTGCTAGTTTTACGCTGCCAATCCTGCAGCTTCTAAGCCAATCTAGCGCCAAGCGTGAGCGGCGACCTCGAGCCCTAGTCTTGACGCCAACCCGAGAACTAGCCGCACAGGTTGAAAATAGCGTTAAAACTTACGGTAAATATATGCCCTTGCGCATCGCCTCTGTGTATGGCGGAACGCGCATAGAACCTCAAATCGCCCGCTTGCGCAGAGGCGTTGACATTTTGGTAGCCACGCCTGGTCGACTGTTAGATCACGTTGGCCAGAATACGGTCGATTTGTCAGCGGTTAAAACGCTCGTGCTTGACGAGGCTGATCGCATGCTCGATATGGGCTTCATTCACGATATTCGAAAAGTTATTGAACACACTGCGAGCGATCGCCAGACGCTGCTGTTTTCCGCTACGTTCTCGCGTCAGATTCGGAAGCTAGCCGACGATCTGCTGCATGAGCCTCAGGTAATTGAAGTGGCCCGTACTAATACCGTTGCTGAAAACGTTACCCAAGTGGTGCACCCGGTTGATCGCCACCGCAAAAGGGAACTACTGTCCCACATGATTGGCTCTAAAAACTGGCGACGCGTACTAGTTTTTACTCGCACTAAGCATGGTGCTAACCGACTGGCTGAGCAGCTCAATAGTGATGGCCTCAAGTCTGACACGATTCACGGCAACAAGAGCCAGGGAGCCCGGGCAAGGGCGCTAGAATCCTTTAAGCGCGGCAAAGTGCGGGTGCTAGTCGCAACGGATGTTGCAGCCCGCGGTTTAGACATCGACGAATTGCCCCATGTAGTTAACTTTGACTTGCCCAACGTAGCCGAAGATTACGTTCACCGCATTGGTCGTACGGGCCGAGCGGGCAACGAAGGGGATGCCGTTTCCCTCGTTTGTGTGGATGAACATTATCTGCTGCACAATATTGAGCGGTTGCTTAAGCGCAATATTCCCTCTGCCGTTGTCCCTGGATATGAGCCCGATCCCAAGATTGAACCGCAGCCGATCCCTGGGGCTAAGCGGCCTCCAAAGCGTCGAAGTGGTAGTGGCGGCAAGCGCTATTCGCTGCGCGGTGGTCCGTCGCGACGCTCTGGCAATGGTGGCGTTGGCGATCGCGGCCGTTCTGCCCGCCCTCGACGGCATCGTCGAGCTTCATCTCCTTCACTGGTGAAAAAGGCCTCTGGCTCCTCTTCTGGAAAGCCCAGCCGCCAGCGAGCTTAACGATTACTAGTTCAGTCTAGAGGCCTGGAAAGTGGATTGAGGCTATTGTGAGGGCGATCGCAAAATTCTCAGAATTCGCCGAGGAATGCGAGTCCGACAAAATGCGGGATGCAGAATTCAGAGCGCAAAGAATGAGGTAGCAATCTATTCACCTTATTCTTTGTCTGCCCTATCTTCCATCATCTTGCCATCCTTACGCCTCGCACCCAATCGCTCTGTCGGCACCGGTCGAAAGCAAGCTGGAGGGTTTTTACCTGACCTGAATTGCTATTGACGAGATCCGAGGTGTGTTTTATCTGTCGATCCACAATGCTGTTCACAGCATTGCAGCATGTTGGTGGACTACTGCCCGGTAGCGATGGCTGGGCCGCTGGGAATGCGGTGCAGAGGGGCGCTAAAAGCAAGCACGTCATCTAGATCAACAGGTTGCGGCTGGGGTAGTAGGCAGGTTGGGTCTTTGATAATCAGAAACACCAGTTGACGTTGAGACGACAGCCGCTGTGCGAGTAGGGAGTCGAGGCGCAAGCAAGCCTTAAGTGATGCTCCGTTCAGCAATTTACCCGCCGTTGTCACGATAGGATTCAGGCCGCTAATCAGAATTTGCTGTATTCGACTGCGGGCCTCCAGGCTAATCGGACGACCTTCGATCAGGCGAAAAGGCAGCCGCAGCCACGAACTATATAATCCAAACGCTTGAACCACATAGGTTTCAGGAACAAGATCTTGAAAGCTGCTGAGGTCAAAAGCGTGAATGTGAGCGTGGGGAATTTGACGACGAATATTTTCGGCGACTTCTTCGGGAGGATCTTGCGGCACTGTAACAATGACGGCTTTGCGAGCAACGCGCAAGAGTTCATAGAAGGCGTCTTTATAGTTGGGAATGTGCTCCAAGGTTTCGCTGCTGAGCACCACATCAAAGGCGGCATCTTCGTAAGGCAGGGCGATCGCATCTACGGGAGTCGCGGGTACCTGAAAGATTTCCTGAGCGCGGTTGCAGGCTTCTTCCGAGAGGTCAGTGCCTTGAACCTGGACGTTAAACAACTGACGAATAAGTGCCAACATATAACCTTCTGCACAGCCCACATCGAGAAGGGAGTCAAACTGTACCCGACTGAGGGTCTGTAAAATGTTGTGGAAAATTACGTAGCGCAGCACCATGCCGGGCTCGGCATAAGGTGACTTAAAGCCATAAATATTTTGGTGAGCGTAAAAATAACCATCGGCCGTGGTGGCGCGAAACCGCTGGTTGAGCCATTGCTTGACGTCTTGAGTGTACTCATCCATCGGCCGGTTCCTGATCAACGGTCACCACGCTGTTACCTACAGCATTTCTTGTCTGGTTCGGTACACTACCTTAACTGAGTTCAGTGACTTCAGGAACACTGTATGCATGAATTTCTCTAGGGGCTGTCATCATTTAACGCTCGAATCCTTATGCTAAAAGCAGTTCAGTCCCTGGCCGTTTTTGCAGAGCTGGGCGCGGTAATGCCCATACCGCAAGCATTCTGAATTTAATTGATGACGCGCCCTAGTCTATTTTGCCACTGAAATTGCCCCAATAAAACGTTGCCTTGGCAATTGGACAAGTTTTTACTTAACCAAAATAGAGATTATTTAGAGGTGATTCACAAACTGCGTGAAAACCAATAATGTCAGAGTATTTACACTTGATGCCGACTTGAGGGTAACCACTTAAATTTTTACCCAGCATTACCTCAGGACTTCTCGGAAGTACTTCTGTAAGCCAACTCTTGGGCTATGCCTGAGAATTTCATTGATTTTTCTAAACGATAACCCTTAAATAGTTACCGCTCTTGCTTAACATTTCAATTAGTTCGGACTGAACATTAACTCGCATCATCCATTGACATTGGATACATTTCAGAGAAATAGCGAAAATCAGCCAAATGCTGCTCTAAGGCAACGATTTGGGGCAAATTTAAACTGTAGTAAGTCCACCGACCTTGCGGGCGCGATCGCACAATTGCCGCATCTTTTAACACCCTGAGATGAAATGATAATTTTGATTGACTTACATTCAAATGTTCGCACAGATCAGCGACGCAATACTCTTGTTTTCGCAGGTTTTCAATAATCTGCAAGCGCAGAGGATCAGACAGTGCGTGAAATGCTTTTGCGGCAGGAATTTCAATTAAAGAAACCATGAGAGAGAAACTCAATTTAGAATACAGTTATCAATTGTAGTTATTTAATTGGAGAATTACAGTCCCCCTAGGAGGGATATCTCCATCAAGGGGATAGATGTCTAGACGAAAGGAATGAAGGCCTGAGAGACTTCATGTAGTGATGAATTAGCCCTAAACAATGGGTATTTATGGCTTACCTTAACTCAGAAGTTACTGAAATGACTGCTTATCGGCAAAATCTGATGCTTCAAAACGGTTTTTCTCAAAATTTGGCTAAAAAGTAGTTGTTAAAACCGCATACTAGAGAATATCAGCCGCTAAGTTATCAGCTCTTTTGTAAAGGGGGTTTCCTGGTTTAGAGTATCTTAGTGGATTGATTTATTGCTATTGAAGGGATGCTAAAGAATTATTTTTTGTAAGGTAGTCGATCTTGATGAATTTTGTTCAAGATAAGCATTTATTGTGATTTTTTATATAGACCTTTTATGTGGACCTTCTTATGCCGTCTTGGGCTATTGCAGCAGCATCAGTTTTTCCAGTCCGGCAACGGTCTGGGCTAACTGCTCTGCTAGGATCCTAGCGACAGTTTGATGAAAGGTCGCGGCAATGTCGGGACGTTCTTGTTGCATTTGACCAAGCGATCGCCGCGATAATTTATAGACGCTGGTGGGCTTATCGGCACTACATGACCCAATATGTCGCGTCTGTCTGTACAGGCCAATCTCCCCTACAATTGTGCCCGGACCACTGGTTCGTAGCTGTTTAGTCTTGTTTGCTCCGAGTTCTAAAAAGGTGGAAACCTGCCCTGACTCGATAAAATAAAGGGCTTCTGCCGCTTCTCCCTGGCGAAAGAGAATTTCCCCAGGGGGTAATTTCATTTTCTCCAAATACTGCATAAAAGGGCGTACCTGATCCGGATTTGTGAAGAACTCTTCTAACTGCATGGCAAAGGGAATAAAGCGCTTGCGGCGAAACGTTCGCTGCTCAATAATCTTGGCCTCGCACCAATTGATCGCCTGATCCAGGTCGGAAAAGACTTGGCAAATGGGATCTTCTGGCGCGATCGCCCCTTGCCGTCCCCGCAGCGTGGCCTCAATCTTAGGGGACAGGCCAGTAAACAAGAGATAAGCATTCACCTGCTCTGCCAGATGCTTCATTTTGATAAAGCTGTTGAGGGCCGAGGAGTCGAGGCCCAACACCAGCCGAAAATCCAATACCAAATACTGCTCTGTCTTCACCTCTGGCACTGCCAGATAGTCGCGAATGTCGCTCAGCAGCGAATATGCCGTACCAAAAAATAGATAGCCCTGCACCACAAAAATTTGAATGCTTTTACCTTCGTGACGTAGAATCTGCTGTTCATGAAACGTCCGGTTTTGACGGCTGGGATAAGTGAGGCCGGACAGGCGACTGCGAATCACCTGTAGAGAGCTGTAGGTAATGACAAACAGCAGACACGCCACCAGTAGACCCACGCCGACTCCAGCAAGAAAGCCAAATCGCGCTCCCATGAGCAAGATGGCTAGCACGAGTCCATAGTCCACCCACGATAAGCGAAAGTAGGCGTCGTAAACCCACTCAATCAGCAGTCCCATGCCCAAATAGAGCAGCAGCCCACCGAGAATCGCTTTAGGCAAAAACGCCAGAACCTCGCTGCCCCAAATCGCTACACCACCGCAAAAGAATGCCGCCACAATGCCTGACAGTCGATGAGTGGCACCGGCTTGGCGATTGAGCAGACTGCGGCTGACGGATAAATGCCCCACCATGCCGCCGAGGCCGCCGGTAAGCATATTGGCAATACCTGCCACCTGCAGCTCGCGATCAAAGTCCATATCTTGATCAGTCGCCATTTCAAGGCTGGTGGCGCAAAGCAAAATGGTAATCGCGACCACGGCAAACAGGGTTAACAAACTACCGGTTTGGGTCATCAGTGCCAACCACTGGATATCCTGCCATGAGAGGGTCTGCCAGAGCTGCACCGGATTGGTATTGCGAAAAGGGGCCAGCAGCCAGCCTTGGGCGATCGCAGCTTCCCGCGTAAGTCCCATCAGCCACATGCCGCCATGCAGCAGCACCGTTGCACTTAGCAGCACCGCTGGCAGCGTTAGGCAGTGGCGAAACCGTCCTAAAGTCCATTTCAAAACGATGGCGAGGATAAGTCCCGGCAGCCAGAGCAGCAGACGTTCTGAGACAAAAAAGGTAGGCAAGTTCTGTAGCGTGGGGCTGACATCAGTCATTACCTTAAAGGCCCCTTGCGCCAGCAGCAGTCCTACTCCGGCCAAAAAGCCCCCCACTACTGGATAGGGAATGAAGCGGACAAATCGCCCCAGACGTAGCCGTCCCATAAGCCACAAAAAGCCGCCGGTTAGTAGTGTGCTGCCCAAAATTGCAAACCAGATGGTGACGGCGATTGTTTCACTGCTGGCGGTTACGGACATCTGTGCCGCTACAGTGGTGGCAATTAAGGCTAAAATTGCGGCGGCATTGCCATCCGGCCCGGCGATCGTGAATGGCAACGAACTCCCCAGGGCCACGACGATGCCTAAAAACACCGTGCCAATTAAAGCGCTGCCAATCCCGATATCCAGATAAGACGAGAGATCACCCGAAAATATTAAGGCGGCATAGGACACGCTATAGGTGAGGGTTAGCAGTCCAGTAATCAATCCCGCAGTAATGTTGGGAATCAAGACCTGAGGACGCCACAATTTCATATGGATAGAGTTGTAATACAGAATTCACTACGGTGATTTAGGCCAATCATCCATGATGCGGCGTCACACCCCAACGATAAAAAGATTAGCAAGCTTGAGAGGCGAGGAATCCAGTCCCTATTGGAATGTTGAAGCCGTCCAGAATGATCCACCACCGGGCTCATAAAAGTTGTATTTTTAGGGCAACTTTTTAGATACTTGACTATCAATTCACATAATGTAGCAGGCCCCAAACCCCACTACCCTACAAGCATGTGCTGCGCGTAAGAAAAAGATGACAGACTCTGTATCATCAATGAGTATGCTCAATGTGAGAAAGGCTAATTTATTGTGGTTAAAATTTTCTAGCTAATAATCGGTCTCCAGTTCTGGCAAGCTGGTTTTAATTTTTATGCTTCAGACTTAACCAGGACAAATTATTCAGGCTGCTCTTTGAGGTGGAACATGCCTAAAAAAATTGAGAAAATCTCAGACCCTGTAGTTGAGCAGGTGCTGTCTATTGTTGTCCCGCTCCCTAAATTTAAAGGAGTCTGAAGGAAAAGTCTTCCATAATGGGCGGGTTATCAGAAGCGGATGTCAGGATATCTCTGACTAATGCAGCGTCAAAGCTAAAAATTCGGGTTGCCACTCGCTAAAAAAGCTGCGAAACCAGGGATTCAGGAGTCGCCACCCAAACTTTCAGTGCCGACAGATCACTAGTGTAAAATCTCAGTCTGCTGGTCCGGCAGACTAAGATTTTACAGTCCTAGATCACCTTAGCCGCTCTTAGGCCAAAGTAAAGCCCCATCGCCGTGGCCACGCCACCGCCCAGCAAAATAACAAATGCGATCGTGCCGTCAATACTCATTGAGGTAACTCCTACTTAACAACAGTTTTTCTTGCTCAATTATGGAAATCAGATTGGGGATTGCAGACCGTATATGCAATCTAAACAAGGAGATTGCAGCGGTGATCTTTTACTGCTGATCACAGTTTGCTGAAAACTTGATGGGCCGCCGCGATCGTTTTAGCCACGTCTTCCTCGGTATGCGCTAAAGAGGTAAATCCCGCTTCGTACTGAGACGGGGCCAGATAAATCCCCGCTTCTAACATGCCTCGATGAAAGCGACTGAACTTCTGAGTATCGGCCTTCTTCGCATCGTCATAGCTGTGAACCTCTTGGTCAGTAAAGAACATGCCGAACATGGCGCTAATGTTGCCACCGGTTGCCGCATGGCCCGTGTCATGGGCAGCCTGCAGCAGGCCAGTGATGAGCTGGTGGGTAATGGCCTCCAACTGTTCATAAGTGCCGGGACGCTGCAAAATTTCCAAAGTCTTGATGCCTGCGGTCATGGCGAGCGGATTGCCAGACAGTGTCCCTGCTTGATAAACTGGCCCAGCCGGAGCAATCATTTCCATGATGTCGCGGCGACCACCATAAGCACCAACCGGCAGACCACCACCAATAATTTTGCCCAATGTAGTCAAGTCAGGGGTGACACCAAACTTTTCTTGAGCGCCACCGTAGGCAATCCGAAAGCCCGTCATGACTTCATCGAAGACCAAAAGCGCATTATTGGCCTTGGTCATCTCGCGGAGTCCTTTGAGGAAGCCAGCGTCTGGGGTGACGAAACCCGAGTTCCCGACTACCGGCTCTAGAATGACGCCGGCAATTTCGCCAGGATTCTCTTCAAAGAGCTTTTTGACGGCGGCGAGGTCGTTGTAAGGGGCCGTCAGAGTACTTTGGGTGGCGGCTTTGGGAACGCCAGGGGAATCGGGCAGTCCCAGGGTGGCAACGCCAGAACCGGCCTTCACCAAAAACATATCGGCGTGGCCGTGATAGTTACCTTCAAATTTGATGATTTTGTCGCGTCCAGTAAAGGCTCGCATTAATCGCAAAACGGCCATGCAGGCTTCAGTACCCGAGTTGACAAAGCGAACCATTTCAATGCTGGGCACAGCGTCGATGACCATTTCCGCCAGCACATTTTCTAAATAGCAAGGTGCGCCAAAGCTAGTGCCTTTTTCTAGGGTTGTCGACAGAGCAGAGAGGACTTCGGGGTGGGCGTGGCCGCAAATGGCCGGTCCCCAAGTGCCCACGTAGTCGATGTACTTGTTATTGTCGACATCCCAGATGTGAGCGCCTTTGACTCGGTCAAACACGATGGGTTGACCACCAACCGATTTAAAGGCGCGCACCGGGGAACTAACGCCGCCAGGCATGAGGTGTTGGGCGGCAGCAAAAATGTCTGCTGATTTTGTGGTTTTGAGTGGAGCTGTACTGACCAAAGTGTTTTCCTCTTAAATATCTTTCTAAAGTTGTTTGGGTAGGGCGATCGCTCCACCGACAAACGGATTACAAAGTTACTATTTATTATCCTATCGACGCACTGCGCGGATTTCAGCCATGTCAAGAAGGTTTAAGTATTGCCGCTTGGCGCAGAAGCAGATGACCGGCTCTGCTGCACCGCCTGGGCATTGCGTCGCCACATTGCTGGTTTGATGCGTCGCAGCGCCGAAGCTGGAAAGCGCCGATTCCATTCAACATCGTCCAATTTGACCAGGTCAGTTAGCTTGGGAGCCACATTGTCAGGGTAGGGCTGAAAGTCTTCCACATCCGTTGTCTGGGCATAGTGTTGATTCCACGGGCAAACATCCTGGCAGATGTCGCATCCGGCCACCCAACCCTCGAGGTTAGGAACAATGTCCGGCGGCAGGGTTTCGCTACGGTTTTCAATAGTGTGATACGCGATGCAGCGATTGGCGTCCACTACAAAGGGAGCCGTAATCGCCTCCGTGGGGCAAGCCTCTAGGCAGCGGGTGCAGGTGCCGCAGTGCTCGGCATGGGGGCGATCGCTCGGCAAATCAAGATTCGTGAGAATTTCTCCCAAAAATACCCAGGAGCCGTAGTCGCGGGTAATGACATTACCGTTTTTAGCAATCCACCCCAGGCCAGCCTGCTGGGCCCAAAATTTGTCGGCAACAGGGCCGGTATCAACATAAAATCGAGTTTCAATATCGGGATGGTGCGATCGCAGCCACTCGGACAGCGCTTTCAGCTTCTTTTGCAGTACTCGATGATAGTCGCGCCCCCAACCATAACGAGAAATTTTGCCGTGATGCTGGTCATCGGGCCGTTTATGAGGGGTGTAATAATTGAGCGCAACGCAAATCAGCGATCGCACTCCCGGCATTACTTGAGTAATATCCTGCCGCTTGGGATTTTGCATCCAAGCCATGTCGGCCTGATACCCCTGAGCTAGCCAGCGCTGCAAAGCTGCATTGCGGGCGGTGATCGCCTCCGCACTGTCATCGACTCGCGCAATCCCAACGCGATGCCAGCCGATTAAATGCGCCTGCTGCCGAATTTGCTGGGGAGTAGGTGCTTGAACTGGATTCACCGAAGAATATGGCAACGACGGTTCAGCCACAAAGTGTCTGCATACTGCACTACCAGTCTAGTGGTCGTGGCGCTATTTTTTTCGTCTGCCACTGTTTGCCCATCTAATCTGCTTTGTCGCCTTCGGCCTATTAGATTGCCCTACAGCTAGACTGGTTCGGCCCTACACGGCCAACAGAGCCACTTCTCCGGCGTCGTAGTTGACCCAATTGGCCTCCACACGATAGGTGCCCTCCATCTGCTCGGCCAAGGCTATCAACTGGCACAGCATTAAGCGATCGCGGACGACCCCTTGCAAAATCACCACCTTTCCTCGCTGACTGACCACTAATCGCTCCAGCTCTGAAGTCGAGAAGTGTAACTTAAAGGCGGCTTCAACTCGTTTTTGCAGGCCGTAATAGTCATACTCGCCATTTAGTCCGGTACGCTCGGGCGGTGATGACTGAAACCAATCTGGAAATGCATTTTCCCATCGAAACGGGATCGATTCTCTTTGACTGAAGGTGGCTGTACGGACAATGTGCTGATCTCGATAGATACCCATTCTCTACTTCTCTACTACCTAGCGATCGTAACGATACGATGTCATCTGCTTAACCCGCGAGAGAAATTCCGTAGATACCCGGACGATGCCATCCAGAATACCTGTAGGGAGGTGTATTGCGGAGCAACTTCTTTACAAAAGTCTACGACAAATTAATCAAAAATTTATAAAAGAAAGAATTGGTTAAATTGCTCAAGAGTAAAGCTAGCGTCCATCCGAATTAAGTAAAACCCGTTATCTTCCCCATCTAGAGAGGCTAACGGGATGAACAGGCGGCCGTAAAGCTCATCCTCTCTTCCGAACACTTCGCCGTTCAGGGAAGGTCAGTACTCAAAATATCCTGATCTTTCCGCTTAATCTGTATCCCTGACAGCTTGCGTTAGCATCTCAACATCTTGAATTTACCCCTCTTTAGATGTTTGGGCTTTAGAGAACTCTGACCTCAGAAGCCCAAAACTTGGAAGATCGGGAGCCGAACCAGGTGATGTGAAATCAACCGGGAGATCTGAGTGTCTCGAATTCAGGTTAAAGCTAAATTGGCGGCTGATTTTGCTAATTCCCCCGTTGAGGGCTCAGCAAATCTGCCGTTGAGTCTAAAGAGGGCAAGCGTCGCATCACTCTTGGGAAGCCACTAAGGCTACGGCATAAGCAGCAATTCCTTCTTCTCTTCCAGTCGGCCCCAGTTTTTCATTTGTGGTGGCCTTGATGCCGATGCGATCGGGGGCAACATCCAGCACTTGGGCTAGAGTGCTGCGAATCTGGGTAATGTGAGGCTTTAGCTTGGGGCGTTCAGCGACCACAACGGTGTCAATATTAATAATCGCCCAGTTGCGATCGCGAACCATTTGGTGAACCTGTGCCAGCAGCTTTAGACTATCGGCACCCGCCCATTGGGGGTCGCTGGGGGGAAAGTAGGTGCCAATGTCACCCAAACTGAGCGCGCCTAAAAGCGCATCGGTAATGGCGTGACTCAAGACATCAGCATCGCTATGGCCTAATAATCCCTTTTTGTGGGGAATATGGACACCACCAAGAATCAGGGGACGATCTTCTACTAGGCGATGAATATCGTAGCCATTGCCAATCCGTATATTCATAAATCAATAGTAGCAAATTTACAAAGCGCTTAAGTGTTAATCAGCAAAAATTCTAAGATTGCTAATGTGTTTTGAGTGAGTAGGGACTTGTGAACACCAGATTTACGGAGATTTTCCCTGCTGCTGCCGATTTTGCCAAGTTTTGTAAAGGTCAGGACGGCGCTGCTGTGTGCGCGTAATCTGCTGCGCGAGTCGCCACTGCGAGATCGCCTTGTGGTTGCCTGAGCGCAGGACCTCTGGCACTGCCCACCCGCGAAACTCAGCAGGGCGCGTATATTGCGGATAGTCTAAAAGATCCGCCTCAAAACTCTCAAACTTGAGAGAGTCAGGCTTGCCAACCGTACCGGGCCGAAGACGCACCACGCCATTAATCAGCGTTAGCGCCGGAATCTCGCCACAGGTAAGCACAAAGTCACCCACGGACACTTCGCGATCAACTAAATGCGAAACTCGCTCATCGACTCCTTCATAATGACCACAAATCAGCACGATTTGGTCAAGCTCCGCATTAAGCTGCCGAAACATGGACTGTGACATCGTTTCTCCTTGAGGGGTCAGCAAAATAACAGTTCGTCGAGGATAAACTGGCAGCGATTCAATGGCGGCAAAAATCGGCTCCGGCTTCATCAACATGCCGACGCCCCCCCCATAGGGTTCGTCATCAACTTTATGGTGCTTGTCGGTAGCGAAATCTCGCGGATTAACCAAATTCACCGCCGTGATTTCCCGTTCCACGGCTTTACCTAATAAACCCGATTGCAGGGGAGACGCAAAGAAATCGGGAAACAGCGTGATGACATCAAACCGAAGGGGAGACTCCAACTGCATAACCAGCGTTCATACCGAGAGCAACAGAACAGTGCCAATATGGCCCACTCATAGGAGATGATTACTTTATCGCAGACAGGGTTATTTGGCGATAGCGAGCGCGTTCCACTTGTAGGGAGAGCTGTCAAAAACCTTGAGACCTCGTCTCTCACTCGTTGTTTTATGGCAATCTAAGCAGCAATTCTGTTGAAAGTGTGTGGCCTTGCTTCTTGATACCGACCGCCAGCAGGGGCATTTATTTCTCAAAGAATCCTTTAATCTGCAAAATGCTCTCGCTATTCAAAATAAATATCCCCTGACGCATAAGCGCCAGGGGAATTTACATATAAGTGGTTCAGTTTAGTAGAAGTCAAGATAAGTGTCTTTCGACAGTTTCATATTGCCCTAAAGACTCCCTAGCTCTCTACACTTCCTAGATGGATTTACCTAAAAAAGGCGATCGACATCTGAAATGCAAAGTTTAAGACAAATGTAATACGGCATACAGTACTTCGGCGCTCGCAAAGGCTTTGTCGACTTACCGAAACATACTGGCAGCACAGGACAACCCTGCATAGCAGTCTTTGCTTAAAGTTAAGCGGGCATTTTTTGCAGCTCCGGCTGCTCTTCTGGAAGGATTGCCCCTTCCACCGGGCAGACTTGCAGGCAAATGCCACAGTCAATACAGGTCGAAAAATCTATCCAGCACCAATCGGTGCCTTTTTGGTTCTTGCTAGGACCTTCGTGAATGCAGGCGACGGGGCAGGCATCCATACAGTCGGCAATGCCTTCGCACACGTTGGTCACAATCGTATGAGCCATGAATCTCCTCTCTTAATCGGTGGCCTAGGCTACACGCTACTGGCATCAGGGCTCTCGATCGCACCAAGTAGTTGTCCCATCCAGAAAAATGCGGTACCTAGGGCGCATCATTAATTATATAAAACGCGTTGGGGTCAAGCATACTCAGGCCCGCTCGGCACAATTAGCTAGCGCCTGGAATCACTATATTCCTGCCATTTGTTCGATAAGCGATGACAGCTCTTAATTAATCGCCTCAATTTCTGGAGGCTGGGTTTCAGTAATCCAGGCAATACGGCTGATATGGCGATCGCGGGCCCGTTGACGAATGATGGTCGCAGTGTCTTCGAGTTCGAGGTAAAGTTCAACTCGCACAACGGCCTCCGCCTCTCGAATAGTTTGGGCATATTGAAAGGCCGCGATCGCTGCCTGGGGCGTTTTCGGCACCACCAGCCAATCGCTGGGGGGAATCGCCTCTGGTAGGCATCCCGTTCCCAAGAGAGCCTGGTGCAGGCTTTCGACATTGAGCATAAAACCGATGCCGGGGTAGCTGCGACTTTTAGAGTCAAACACGCCGAGCAGATGGTCATAGCGTCCCCCTTTGCCTACGACCTGTCGCCCTTGCAAAGTATTCGCCACCACCTCAAATACAACGCCCGTGTAGTAGTCAAACGATTGAATCAAACTCAAATCGAGAATTAGTGGCGGCTGATGATCATTTTCTAGCAGCTCTACCAAAGACTTAAGCTCGTTGACAATAGCGGTTTGCTCAACCGTCAGAGACAGTTGGCTGAGAGCTTGCAGCACGTCTTGAGGGCGACCGCGCAAATCCATCATCTGCAGGGCCCGCTGACGCAGCTCATCCGGCAGCGGCAGCGTTTCTAGCTGAATGCGGTCTAGTCGAGCGATCGCCCCTCGCACAGTATCTCTAACCGTCTCGGGAAATACCTCTAGCAGCGATCTCGTCAGTCCTGCGTTACCCACAATCAGCTGCCAATCGGCGAGCTGCAGGGTGCCGACACAGCTCAATAACAACCGCAAGATTTCAGCATCGGCCAGCGTCCCGGGCGTGCCTAGCAGCTCTACCCCGGCCTGGTAATATTCTCGCTGACCGGCTTGACCACCCTTAGACTCGCGACTGAACACATTCGCTGTGTAGTAAAGCCGCTGCGGATACGTCACCTGAGCCATGCGAGTAACTGCGGCTCGGGCAATTGAGGCCGTCAGCTCGGGTCGTAGCCCCAGCCGCTCTGAGCCATTCCCTTGCAGCTGAATCACGGAAGACTGGGCGATCGCGCCCCCGGCCATCAGCGTATCCAAACTCTCTACTGTGGACGTAATAATTCGATGATATCCCCAGCGCTGAAAAACCTCTTCCAGCCGTTCTTCTATCCAGTATTTCTGCGCTACATCTAAGGGCAATAAATCACGAGCCCCCGATGGCGGTTGATAACTCATCTATTTTTGCTTTCCTCCAAACAAGCCAAACAAGCCCCCTTTCGATTTTGCGGCGGTGCTCTTGGCGGTCGCTCGAGGGGATTTTGGCGCAGTCATCTTGTTGAGTTTGGCGTCCAGTTCTTGCGCAAGGGAATTGTCAGTCTCTAGATCTAACGCCCGCTTGATATGAATCTTGGCCATCTTGGCCTGTCCCGCCTGCAAATAATAAGCCGCTAGCTGACTGTGACACTGGGCATCCGTAGGGTGCGATTTAACCGCATCCCGCATTTCTACAATGGCGCGGGTGTAATCTTTTTTGAGCGCGAATTCGGCAGCGCGATTAAAGTAACTGCCAATAATTGCCTGTCTCTGCTGTCTAGGAGAAGGGGGTGGAGCTGGCGTCTTGGAGCGTGCCCCCGGCGGGGTGGGAGCATTTGTGGCGGCGGCACTCGCTGCGGTTGTCGTTTCTTTAGAGGCCATGACACTGCTGCCGCTCTCATGCGACGTGCTCATCAAATAAGCTAAGTTGAGTTCGCTGATCTGGCCGGTAATATCCAATACTTGGTCGATCGCCTCGTACTGAGTCTCGGTCAGCTCTTTGAGACTGTTGATGTAAGTAGAGGAAGCATTGTTGCTTTTGGCGACCGACTTAGCGGCCTCGGATTGCAGCGCCACCGACGCTTGCTGACTGAGCTGTTGACCCCGCAGGCGCAGCACCACCAGATGCTCAGTCATGGACTTTTCCTGGTTGAGCGTTTCATAAGCCGGATTCACCAGTTTCGAAAGCAATTCGTTGGCCTTTTGCCGATCTTCATCGGTGGCTGAGCGCAAGCTGTCAGGATGCAGCCTCCGGGCGATTTTGAGATAGCGTTTGCGAATGGCTTTGGCGTCAGCGTCGATCGCAACTCCCAAAATGGCGTGATAGTCGGTGAGGTCAAACTGAAATAGTCCTTGCTCAATCTTCATATCGATAACTTGTCCCCGCCTTCTAAGGCATGTTCCTGATTCCTACCTGTAGTGACGCGTGCAGCGCTAGCATCGCTCCAACCAGTAGTACTGAGTATTGACCGGTAAGCGGATGTAATCAACAGTGCCTTGAGTACTAAAAAAATTCAAGCGCTATTCGGCAATCGCAATAGGTTGAAAATTATCTAAAGGTTTTACCTGTTTTAACACTTGGCTAAGGATAGTGTGAATTCGGCCATTTGTCGCTAAGATGCGCCCCGACTGGATATCAAAGACAGACTGATCATAGGCGGTAACTTGTCCTCCTGCTTCTTCAAGCAATATCACGCCAGCGGCCATATCCCAAACAGACAATCCCCGTTCCCAATAGCCATCCAAACGACCGCACGCAACATAGGCCAAATCGAGCGATGCCGCGCCGCCGCGCCGCACCCCTTGACTCAGATGAGTCAGGTGGCAAAATTCAGCATAGTTGTTGTCGTGCTGCTGCTGGCGATCGTAGGCAAAGCCTGTCACCAGCAAGCTGTTAGCCAACTTATCGGTGGTCGAAACATAAATGGGACGTCGGTTTAAAGTCGCGCCTAACCCTTTGGCAGCACGAAATAAATCCTCTCGAAAAGGGTCAAAGATGGCTCCCACTACTGGATGGCCGTCTAATAGTAAGCCGATAGAAACGGCAGCAAAAGGATACTGGTGAGTGTAGTTGGTCGTGCCGTCAAGCGGATCGATCGCCCATAGAAACGGCGTGTCAGCCTGATTACCCAGACTGCCAGACTCTTCCGCCAAGATGGGGTGCTCGGGTAAGTGCCGGTCTAGCACCTCTAACACAACAGCTTCAGCAGCCTTATCGGCTTCAGTCACCAAATCACCCGGCCGCCCTTTGTTCTCGATGTGCTTCAGCTGGCCCCGATAGGTCTGTAAAATAGCCCCGGCCGCCAAAGCGGCTTCAGAGGCAATTTCAAGATAACGCTGTAATTCTTGCTGGCTGAACGCTGCCATACCCTCTCCCAAGACTGCCATCCATAGTTTAAGGGGAATGCGATCGCTCCCGAAATGTTTCAGCAGTTTCTCGCAGGGGTTGCGCCGGATCCCAAATCCCAAATCCCAGCAGGCGAGCGCGTTCTTGAGCATACAAAAAGTTCTGATAACGAGGGCCCTGGCTGCGATCAGGAGTAGCCAAATAGGTACATCCCTCAGCAAGTGAAAGCTGGTTGATCGACTTTGTCCCCAGCCAGGCATAGGCCCACAGACGATCGTAGGCATCCAACCTCCCGTCAACGGATTCTAGGTAAATGATTTGATTGCCTAAATCGCTAAGGCATTGACGTGCTTGTTCTCCCCATGGGGTTTGGTCGCGATCAGGGGCTTCAATCGCCGCCAGCCGAATCGTTGTGGTGGGCAGTTGTGGTCCGAGACCTGGCAGCAATTCCAGGGTGTTACCGCTTTTGGCGTAGTCCACCGTGGCCGTCAGGCGGGAAGGGGTGGCGTGAGTGATGGCGTTAGATATCCAGAAAATGGTCGCGATTGCCCCTATGCAAACGAACAATCGCATGCAATTCCAGAACTGATTCATCATGCTGCACCTTTAGCCGCTTCTTTCCAGAGATTTCCCAACTAGCGATTGTCGCAATCGAACCTCCGGTTCTGTATTAATCAGCGGCAAACTCCCCGATGTACACATGTGTTGTGCAGTGAGTGCTATCGCTCATTTCAGCTGACACTATTCATCTTCGAGAGGCAGGCCAAACCGCACCTTACCCTTGCCAAAGTAACGACCAAATTGCAGTTCATAGACCTCATCTTCGTCTTGGGTCTCGACTTCGAGATCGGTACGCGGATAGCTAACACAAAGCAGCGCATACCCCTTTTTGCGGAGATCGGGAGAGAGGCCCATGGCCTCCGGCTGATCCACCTCGCCGGATAAGACCCGCACTGCACAGGTCGTACATGCACCGTTTCGACAGGCGAAAGGCAGTTTAGCCCCTTGGTTTTCAGCCGTTTGCAGAATGTAGCGATCCTCGGGCACTTCAACGGTGTAGTGTCGATTGCAGTCGCGGTGGTGGATGTTTATCTGATGCGAAGAGTTCACACTTTCAGAGTTCACATCTGAAGAGTTCACACTTTCAGAGTTCACATCTGAAGAGTTCACACTTTCAGAGTTCATACTTAAAGTCATGGTTAAAAAGCTAGAAAATTGTGGACAGCTACGAGATTGACGCGATCGTCCCCCTTTTTTTGATTCAGTCTAAAAGAACATTGAATCCACTCACTCTCGACTTTAAAGATGAGGACACAAATAAAGAATCAACTGCGGCAGTCCCAAGTAGATAATCATTCTATCTTCTATGCTCTCACAGGATTTTGAGTTTGTGGGGCGGCGGCAATAAGGGAATAGCGGCGCTGACAAACACGAAATCTATCCGAGGGATAGACTTTTCCAAAGCGATCGCGCTGCTGTCGTCGCATTCTTTGATAGGATTAAGCTCTGTGATTAAAGCTTGTTAAGCAAATCGCTCAAATTGGAGAGATGGCCGAGTGGTTTAAGGCGCAGCACTGGAAATGCTGTTTAGGGGCAACTCTAACGAGGGTTCGAATCCCTCTCTCTCCGTTCATCAGTCAAGGACAACTTCTCAACTAGGAATCCTTCAGGATGCCTGTTCTCAAAGTGCTCTTTAAATTAGGCCCGATGGTCAACACTGACCTTATTCGAGCTCACTTATTAAATTAGACATCAGGCCTGGTGGGCAATGCTTGCTCTACCTAGACTTAAATACCTGCACATTTCCCCACTCACCGGCCCAAGCCCTCTCGGCAGACTTTGTTAACGTGCTTATCCCTGATTACCCATTTGGGCTCTTGACCTAATTTCTGTGATTATTTTCATAGTGAATCCGAGCGCCAGCCCACTGGAGTTTGCTGCGGAGGGTGCGGTAATAAGAATATCGCTTAGCCAGAATAATGAACTGCGCCCACCCCAGAGCCATGCGAATATCCACCCGCTGTCCTGGCCAGATGGAAGCTGCCAGAACACCGTCCATCCAGAGTTTGGTGCTGTGGTCATAGTCGGCTAGTGGCCAAACGCTGACCACACATCCCGGCGGCAAGACAATTGGGCGGCTAGATAGGCTGAGCGGACAAATCGGGGTGACGATTAGCGCATCCATACCGGGGTGGACGATGGGGCCGTTAGCGGCCACGGTGTAGCCGGTTGAGCCCGTAGGTGTGCTGATTAACAGACCATCCCCCTGATATTGATCCACTACTTCACCGTCAATCTCCATCTCCAAAATGGAGGTGATCATACGATCTGGCGAAGCTGGCTTCACGCACATTTCATTCAGCGCGAGATAGGTGTCGCTGGCTGGCTCTAAGTTAGAACGATCGCCTTCAAAGGTCTGAGCCCGCAGCATCATTCGCCGCTGCACAGCGAAGCGGTCGTTGAGCAAGCGCTGCCAAATTTCGACAAATTCAGTTTCGTCAGGCGATTCGGTTAAAAACCCCAGATGGCCACCAATATTAATAGCCAAAATTGGAATGTTGTCGGCTGATAAGTTGCGTGCCGCCGCTAGGGCCGTGCCATCGCCCCCGAGAACCACTGCCAAATCAATTTTTTGCTCTGCTGATGCTAGAAAAACCGGATAGGGATTATCTTTAGGGCCACTCGGCCCGACTAGGGTTTTACATCCTAGTCTGTGAAGCTGCTCGGCACACAGCTCGGCTCGGCTTTTGCTGAACTGATTCCCCGCCTTATAGGCGATGATGACCTGATTTAGCTCCACAACCGGGCGATCGCTCCAAATGAATTTTTCCTTATTGTAAGGATGTCGCCCCAGTTTGCATGCGGATTAGTTCACCATTTCAGCAGATTGAACTCTTCCATATCAACGGTGTCGCGGTTGCGGTAAATTGCCAGCACAATTGCTAGTCCCACAGCTGCCTCAGCGGCCGCGATCGAAATTACGAATACCGCAAATACCTGACCTGTTGCGGTAGCCGGGTCAAGGTAATTAGAGAACGCCATCAGATTGAGATTGACCGCATTCAGCAGCAGTTCAATTGACATCAGCACGCGAATTACATTGCGGCTAGTAACCAAACCATAAATGCCAATGCAAAAGAGGGCGGCGGCTAACAAGAGGTAAAACTCTAAGGGAATCATCGGTGCAAGAAATCCTTCGATATATGGCGGCTGGAGTCAATTCATAAAGTCTAAAAGTTGGCTGAAGGCGACGGCTCATTATCTGGCAAAACTGCATAGCAAAGACAAATTCTGCTTTCAGGGTTCAAGGAAGCAAAACCTAAGTGTCAGCGGCGTCACCAGACTCACGGCCGGCTGACACTAACTCGCGCGGACGTTCTGGCAGCGTCAGCGCCTCGGAAACCGCGCCAACTGGCTTGTCATCAGGAATGAACTCGCGGCGAGCCAAGATAATGGCACCTACCATGGCCATCAACAGCAGCACTGATGCTAGCTCGAAGGGCAACAGAAAATCTGAAAAGAAATGCTGACCAATCAATGCAGTCGCGCCGTCGCCTACCGGCATGTCAGTGGAAATTTGCCAAGGAGTGCCCAAAATCATCGTTGATAACAGTGCAAACAGCCCCAAGCAGACACCGCCAGTGGCCACTAAACGAATCCAGCCTCGACGCACAGGCGTAAAGGGCTGATTTTTGTTAACCAACATAATCCCGAAGAGAATCAGAACATTGACAGCGCCAACGTAAATCAGAATCTGGGCAGCAGCGACGAAGCCCGCATTCAATAGTACATAGAGACCAGAGATACTTAAAAACACGCCGCCGAGCAAAAAGGCCGAGTACACGATATTGCGTAACAAAACCACCCCTAGGGCAGTGCCAATCACTAGCGTAGCCAGCAGGCCAAATGTTATCAGTTGAACTCCTTCAGCAAGTGTCACGGTCGTGACTCCCATATGGACGGCTTATAGAACAATTCCCTAGGAATGATAAGGGAAAAATGGCCTAGCTTTCACTAGTGGTCTCAGCGGGCTCGGCCTCTGCCAAGATTTCTTGAGGCAGTTTGCCGGCCCGACGAGAACCGGCTGGCAAATCGTGGGACTGAATAACATCCTTGGGCAAATAGGCAAACTCTCGCAGAGGAGTCACCATCGGATCTTGTGTCACCTTGTACGGTAAGCGACCCAGGGCAACGTTGTCGTAGTTCAACTCATGACGATCATAAGAAGCCATTTCATACTCTTCAGTCATCGACAGGCAGTTAGTGGGACAGTACTCGACACAGTTGCCACAGAAAATGCAGACGCCAAAGTCAATGCTGTAGTGGTTAAGCGTTTTCTTCTTATTGACCTTGTCAAATCCCCAATCGACCACAGGCAAGTTGATCGGGCATACTCGCACACACACTTCGCAGGCGATGCACTTATCAAATTCAAAGTGAATGCGGCCCCGATAACGCTCCGAGGGAATGATTTTTTCATAGGGGTACTGCACGGTCACGGGGCGCCGCCGCATGTGGTCAAAGGTGACCGAAAGACCTTGTCCAATATATTTGGCGGCTTGTACGCTTTCTTTGGCGTAGTCGCCAACCTGCTTCAAAAAGTTCAACATAGGTAAGGATGTTTGAAAGTGATGACTTCAAAGTGACTGCTGCTGTGGCAGTTCTGCTTAACCGCCAAAAGCAACCGGAAAAGTGATTTTAAGGGCAGCTGTTAGCAACAAATTGACCAGAGAAATGGGCAGCAAAAACTTCCAGCCAAGATCGAGTAATTGATCAATTCTCACTCGCGGTACCGTCCAGCGCAGCAGCACGGCCAGAAAAACCAGCAAGTAGGCTTTGACTACAGTCATCATGATGCCGATCGCAGCAGTAATCAGCTGCAGCCAAGGAGTCGTCTCGCTAATGCCAATGAGACTAGACAGAAAATCAACAGAAATCGGCGATTCCCAACCGCCCAAATACAGCACCGAAAAAATCAGTGCTGACAGCACCAAGTTGACGTAGGAGCCCACATAGAACAAGCCAAACTTCATGCCCGTATACTCAGTCTGATATCCCGCCACCAGCTCTTCCTCAGCCTCAGGTAAGTCGAAGGGAAGACGCTCGCACTCGGCCAAAGCTGCAATCCAGAAGATGATAAAGCCAACTGGCTGCCGCCACACATTCCACCCTAAGATGCCGTAACCCGCCTGCTGCTCCACGATGTCAATAGTGCTCAAGCTGTTTGACATGAGAACGATCGCTAATACAGCTAGTGCTAGCGGAATTTCATAGCTAATGGATTGGGCCGCAGCCCGCAGCCCTCCTAGCAAAGAATACTTATTGTTGGAAGAATAACCAGACATCAGCAGGCCAATGGGGGTAATGCTGGAAAGGGCAATCCAGAGAAAAATACCAACCCCAATATCAGTGATGACCATGTTTTGGCCAAACGGCACTATGAGGTAGGACAGAAAAACCGGAATGACCACCATGGCCGGCCCTACCGTAAACAGGATTTCATCAGCTTTGGCAGGAACGATGTCCTCCTTAAAAAGCAATTTGACCCCATCAGCGGCGGCCTGCAAAGTTCCTAGAGGGCCAGCAAACTCAGGCCCAATACGCTGTTGAGCCGCCGCTGAAATCTTGCGTTCTAACCAGACTGTGACAAAAATACTGACCGTGGCGGCAATCAGAATCAGCGTCATAGGCAACGGTAGCCATAACGCCTTGGCGACTCCCGTCGGCAGCCCGAGCTGAGTCAACAGCTCGACGAAACTTTTTTGGAGATCAATACCTTGGCCCATGTGAAAGCCTCATCGCGTCAGCGGTTAATAACATTTTGTTACTTAATTAGTATATCGTTCGGGGGCGCACCAGCCACCCATTGTCGATAGGAAATTCTACCTACGAATATAGGAGGGCATTATGGATTATGATTAGTGCCGCCGAGCCGGCAAAAACAAAGCGCGAAGTAAGACCTACTCCGCGCCCACAGGCTTCCCAAAATAGTATGTAAAAGCTACTTGAAAATTGCCGACAAACTGCTGAATAATAGCCGCTCGCTGCTCCTAAATCGCTTAATTGATTGACGGAACCTATGACTGGCCGCTAAATGCCGGCGCGGGATCGGGAGCCTGGTCGTCTAGCCCCTCTTCATAAACAGTTAACTTCTGGGGCGGCGATTCTAATTCAATTGCCGCCGCCGACAGCACTTTTGCCCCTTCCTGTTGTAAATCTTCTAAATAGCCCTGCTTTTGTGCTTGGGCATCTGGCTCTGTATCAAAAGGCCCAAAGTAATATGTGCAGGCGGGCTCAGACGTTTTTATTTCTAGCCACCACTGCTGATCAGAATTAAAGAGAAAGCCGAAAACTCGTTTTAAAACATTTGCCATAGTGCGTACCCATCAAACTCTGCTTGGCAAACCACTCCGTTAAAAGCGGTATCAATTCAGTTCCATGACGTTTATACTCTGTCACTTTGCTTTTTGCAAAGAATTTAAATTGAGCCGTCCCAACCACTGTTGACGATAAATTTCGTAAAGCGCCATGCCTGCTGCGACAGACGCATTCAGACTAGCCGTTTTACCTGCTAAGGGAATCGAAACGACCTCGTCACAGCTCTGCTGCACCATCAAACTGAGGCCACTGCCTTCGGCTCCTACTACCAATACCGTAGCACCGCTAAATTCCACTGTATGTATTGGGTGATTCGCTTCGGTGGCCAAACCATATATCCAAAAATTTTCCGATTTCAGAGTCTCTAGAGCTTGGCGTAAATTGACAACGCGGGCAATGGGTAAGTGCTCGATCGCGCCGGACGCAACCTTGGCGACAGTTGATGTCACGCCCGCTGCTCGTCGCTGGGGAATTACGAGTCCCTGTGCGCCAACGGCTTCAGCACTACGAATAATGGCCCCCAAATTATGGGGATCGGTAATCCCGTCGGCAGCCAGCAAAACAGGCCGAGTCGCTGATTGCTTGGCCTGGGCAATCAAGGCATCGAGTTCCCAGTAGTCGTAGGGGGCTACCTGAGCAATAATCCCCTGGTGAGCCTGGCTTTGAGCAATCTGAGCAAGTCGCCGATGATCCACTTCATCAATGACGACACCGTTGGCTTTAGCTGCATCAATCAGCGGTAAGAAGCGACCGTCATAGCGATAACGCTCATTAATCCACAGTCGATTAAGGGTGCGCTCGCCCTCTAGCGCTGCTTGAATGGCGTGGCGGCCAAAGATCATATCAGGAGACTCCGTCTCGACCTCTTTGTCATGGCTAACGGGGGCAGCCACCTGATCGCGCTTAATCGGCTTGGCGGGGCGGGACCGCTCGCCCTTGCGAAAGCTGCCGACGCGGCGCTCACTGCGGCCCTTGCGAGCCCGGCGATCTTGGCTAAACCGTTTACCACCGCCACGTTTGGACGGTCGGTCAGCAGCCGGTTTGGGGCGCGATGTTTTTTTAGAGGGTTTGGGGCGATCGCTCATAGGATGAACTTTCCTGGTGAAAATAAAGCGGCATCAGGGCTGCGACAGCAACAGCTGAGAGCGCCAGAGAAATTTAGGATGACAGAAATGCCTCATCAGCAAAATATCGAGCGGCGGTGCAGAGGATTCGTCGGCAGCACCGATAACAAGGGAAATATTACTTTTAAGGTCTCCTGACTCAGGTCGACGGTGCCGGAGCCGACTCAGCAACCATTGGCAGCAGGGCCAGCAGTTCCATCAAGCGAGCCGGATTTGTGAGATACAGATAACCTAGCAGTGCCTCCAGGGCCGTGGCCTGTCGATAATCATGCAAACTGGCCCGTACCCTACGACGAGAGGCCGCGTTGCGCGCTCGGCGCAAAATATCAGCTTCCGCGTCCGTAAGATGCAGCTTTAAGCAATCCACGTAATAGGCTTGCCGCTCGGCCCGTACCTGATCGACGACTTCGCGATGAAAAGTGCGAATCTGCCGAGGCGGCATCAGTAGTTGCGTCCGCACAAACAATTCGTAAACTGCATCACCAACATAAGCTAACGCTAGCGGCGAAAGCGATCGCAGCTGCGATGCTACCAAACCGGTGGCCTCTAATTCCGACGCCAACGAATTAAGGTGAGGAATAGCCTCTCGAAAACCTTGAGCCATACAATCTTCGCAGTTCTTCCTTCGCAGCGGCTGACTGTCTTAAGCTAACTCAAGTTGGCAACTGCTTCATCCACAGAAGGTTGAATCGACAAAAACTTTTCTAAACGCACCAGCTTGACCGTCTGCATTACGCGGGGATTGGCAATCAACTGGAGACTGCCCTGAGCATCCTTGGCTTTTTTGACCAGCTGCACCAACGCCCCTAACCCAGAACTATCGACAAAATCGATTCCAGAAAGATCCAGAATCAGGTTACTGGGACCTTGGATCGCATAGTTTCCCATCACCTTACGAAAAGTCGGTTCTGAAAAGGCATCCAAGAGCCCAGTGAGGCGAAATATTTGACAGTTAGCCCTAACCTCTCTTGTGCCTCGCAAACTTACAGTCAGGGTCAATGGTTCAGCGATGGGAGACCTCCCAAGTACGTCACACGGAATTTGAGACCTAAGTATAAGTCAGGATTTCAGCAACTGCAAGCGATCTTTCTAATCCGTCCAAAGCTCTATGGGCAAGCAGTTTCAGCAACATTTCAGCAGACTGATAGGCGACAATGATGGTCGTTCGTCAGTTAAGTTTCACAAACGCTGGAATCACCAGAATCTGTTACCTTTATTGTCGAGATACTACACTCGTAATACAAAAGTAATGAGACTATGGGGTAGTTTAAGTACAAACTGTTGAGTCTTGGAGGTGTCTTCACCCATGCCCACACTTTCCCGCGCATCCACAACCGATATGGAAGTGACCAGCATCCGATTGGAAAAGGAGCTGAAAGACAGCTTGAAAGCGATCGCTGGCAATCGGGGCTACCAAGCGCTGATTCGGGAAATCCTTTGGGCCTATGTGGAGCAGCAGTCTGGCTCCCACGGTGGCACTCTGCAGCGGCAAGACATTCGCGCCACGATTCCCGCGACGGCAGAGCGAGCCGAACGTTGTTCAGTCAGTGGGCAGGCGATCGCTCCTGGTGAGCCTATGCTGCTAGGTTTGACTCCTCAAGGGGCGCTAGTGCCTATCTGCAAAGCGGCAGCCGAGCCGACGAGAGCTTGAGGCCAACTACTGACATCGGCAAGGGCTCTCCCGATCAGTCTTTCCTAAGGGACAAATAACCTGTTTTGCTTAGCCCAGTTTTATGTCAAGAGGCCTTGCCATCGGCACCGCTTCCCTGCCCATGAGGCCCTCAAGGCTAATCGGTTGAAGTCTGCCGCGTGCGGTGGCAGAAGCGATGATCGAGGCGGGCATTTTCGGGCATTTCTTTCGGTTCGCGCCAATAGTCAGA
>JBCCNE010000003.1:0-35974 GCA_039026015.1 Cyanobacteria bacterium P01_C01_bin.70
CTGAAGCTTGCTCTTAGCTACTTTGATTCAAGGATGTGACCATGTCGAGTATCCAACGGGCAGGCTATATTTCCATTCGGGCCAGGCGCCGCAATCGCTACAGGACACCCTATCAACCTACCCGTCGGGGTCGTCCAGGACGCTCTCGGGGTGCCGGTACTCGATAAACTTTATTCGAAAACCAGCGTCAGCCATTATTGAGACAAGCTGATAAATCGCGGCTTTGGTTGGCTAACAGTCACCGGAGAAACCGGATAGCAGGGATCTAGAAGGTGACAGCCAGAAACGGCATAGAGACTGACGCCATGAAGCCACTGGTGGCTGTTAACGCCTATCGTGCCTCAGGAACTGGATAGCCGCTGCACGGCTTTGCCTTGCAGCCGGTCGTGGGCGTCAGCAAGCAATGCTGGAATCAGATCGGCGTGAGGGCTACGGGCGATCGCCTCGCGGATATTTACTTCTGAGAGCTTGTCCGCTTTGTTGCCCGGAAACCAGTGACTGCCATTTCCCAGCAGGTTATAGCGGGCTTCAGCATATTCCTGCATATCAAACGCTTCTACCAGATTGCGCAGCCAGAGAATAATGGGAATATTGATTTGCCCGGGTGTCTGCTCAGGTCTTGGCAAACCGACCTGCCAGGTGCGGAGCCAGTCTTTGCCGAGTGCCTCAATGGCGGCGGCTTCTAACTTTTGCAGAATGGGCGGCAAAATGGTGTGGGCCTGCTCTAACAATGGCAACACTTTCAAATGTTCATCAAAATCAGAAGGCCGTGCGGCTCCCAAGCTCAGGGTATGAACTTGAGAATGACTGAGACAAAACAGGTCATTAAACACCATGGGGCTCAGCGGCGCGCAGAGGTCAACTAGTTTTCGTGGTGGATTGTAAAGGTGACCGCCTTTGTCTGTAGGGCTAATGATAAACACGCCCATATCTTGCCGAACGGCAGCGGCGATCGCCGGCCAATTGTCCTGATTAATGTAGTACCAGTGCAGATTCACATAGTCGAACTGCCCGGTGTTAATCGCCTCTACGATGACGTTGGTGGGGCCGTGGGTCGAAAAGCCAATGTGGCGAATGCGCCCCTGCTGCTGCAGCTTGCGGGCCTCGTCCAAACAGCCGCCGGGACGCACGGCATAGTGCAGCAGTTCAGGGGTGTTGATGCCATGGATACCGAGAAGGTCAATATAATCTAGCTCCAGGTTCTGCAATGACTGCTTTAGCGTCAGGTGAAATTCTTTGGGGTCAGGCTCGGGCGACACTTTGGTCTGCACGATAAGTTGATCGCGGGGAAAGGTCGGCAGAACTTTGCCTAACTGCACTTCAGAGGTGCCGTAACCTCGAGCCGTTTCGATGTGGTTGATGCCCAATTCCAGCGATCGCTGGATCGTCGCCTGCAAGTTTTCTTGATTTTTGCGTGGGATTTCCCACTGCGGCACATCCTGCCAAGAGTGTTGATAGCGCATTCCCCCAGAGGAAAACACGGGCATCTGTAGTTCAGTGCGGCCAAAGCGTCGATATTGCATTTTTGATAAATAAGTGAATCGCAATGGGGCAAGTTTGCTGCCTCATCTTATCGAGGACTAATTTAGCAAAGCCAGGCCGACCTTAGAGGGAGTTTGAAAAGTTTTCTAGCCGATGGTTGGCTACCCGAGCGCCCCAGAAGCCGCTACGGCGGAATCGGTGTATGGCAGCCCTTGCCCAATGGACTTGAGTAACCTTTACGGCGCAAAGCACCCTCTTTAAGGCATCCTCTTAGGTGATTAGCAAACTTCCGTGAACGTCATTGATGCCAAAGCATTCACACGTTTACATGACTCTAGGGGCTGTCATCATTTAGACTTCCATGCCTTGATAGTCAGGGTTTCAGCCCCTAGGTAATGAAATTGGGACGGGCGTGATAGGGCTTATTCCATCAGGTTTCTGGCACTAATTTAATGACACGCCCTAGCCAGAAATCGCTCAAATGCTTTTTCAGCCTTGCTATAAAGGCGATTTAAGATTTCCTTTATGAATTCGTGCTTAGGAAACGACTTGACCTAATAACAGCATTCACTGCAGGCTGCGAACCGAGGCTGCTCCATCTTTCACTTCCCCTACCAGGACTTCCGTGGCGACCCCAACGAACAAACCGTTTTCGAGCACGCCCGGAATGTTGTTGATAGTGGCTTCCATTTCGGCGGGATCGGTAATTGCAACAAATTTGGCATCCAGCACCATGTTGCCCTGATCGGTAATGACGGGGCCGTCTTTGTTTATCCCCATGCGCAGCTCAACCGTTGCCCCCAGTGCCGTCAGCGCTCGAGTGACGGGGGCCACAGCCATCGGCAGAACTTCCACTGGCAAAGCAAAAGTAGACCCTAGCTTATCCACCAGCTTGGAGCTATCGACGACAACAATGAATTCCTCCGCCAAGCCATCGACAATTTTTTCGCGGGTATGGGCGGCACCGCCGCCTTTAATCAGATTGAACTGCGGATCAACTTCATCGGCCCCGTCGATCGCGATGTCAATGTGCTGAATCTCATCCAGCGTTGTTAGGGGAATGCCGTACTGCTTGGCTAACACGGATGCCTGAAAAGACGTTGGCACGCCCTTGATATTTTTGAGTTCGCCCGCCGCCAAGCGATCGCCTAAAAACTGAATTGCAAATGCCGTGGTCGACCCTGTCCCCAAGCCCACAATCGTATCCGACTGCACTTTCGCCGCAGCGGCTCGACCCACCTCTTGCTTCATCAACTTCACCGGATCCATCTCTGCCATCAGTTATCTCCCAGCGTGGATTGCGTTTGCTAATAGCATGACCCAAAGTGGGCAAGGTTTCTAGATCCGGGGAGAAGTTAGTGGAGTGGATTAAGGATAGGTGGGTAAGTAGATGAAGAGGGGACGGCTAGAGAGAGCAAATAAACCGCGTCAACATCGGTAGTCGTAGTTTTGTCAGAGTCTTTGATACACACTTACTATTGTTTGCACAGCAAGCGTTTCAGCCTTAGTTGACACGGTTGCAAAAACTCCAGTTCTCCAGATGGACGTGGTTTAACTGAGCATTGCCAGTTACGATCCTGCTCCGGCATGGACGTCAGGCGATTAGTCGCGCTGACTCAAGTTTCGACGCTCTGGGTTTGTAGCGCTACGTAGCCGGCAGCGGTTTCTCCGACGACGACGATATCAACGGTAACCTCGCCAACCCGGAAAACTCGCCAGAGATCGCCAATCTGCTGCAAAAATTCAAATAAAGCTTGATGGCGCTGGGCGATTCCGTTGCCTTCCGCCCCATAGCCTCGACATTGTCGCTGGATCTGAGCCATCAACTCATCTAGGGAAGTTTCGGTGACGGATGTTTCAGGATCTCGCCGCAGCACCTGCAGCAGGTCTGTGGTGTTATCAGTCTGGAGCGTCCAGGAAGGTACCGTCCAGGGGGCTTCTGTCTCACTCGGCAGCCACAATCCCTGGACTCGCTGCTTTAGTTCAGAATTGATCTGATTTGCCGTCATCAACTTTTACCAGGGTTAAAGCCCCTCTAAATCTTTTTACGAGAGTGACGCATCAATGACTAGAAGGCGTGACTGGACTTGGCCGTCGGCTGAGATAAGCCTCGCCAAAGGTAATAAACAAACTGCTCAAGCCCAAACTTAGCAAACTCCCCCAGCCTTGCCAGCCTTGAATCAAAAGTGCGATCGCTCCTGTCCATAGTAAGTAGGTGATTGCCACTTGTCGATGACTCCAACCCGACTGCTGTAGTCTCTGATATAGGTGCGTGCGATGCGCTTGAAAGATATTTTCGCGTCGCCAGAGTCGCCGGAATAGAGTATAGATGGCATCAGCGGTTAGCGGCAGGGTAATCGCCAAGGCGGCTAGATTGCGAGCCGGGTCGGAAGACGATGACAGGAGAGCGATCGCCATACAGGCTCCTAACACTGTGCTGCCAACATCGCCCATGAAAATCTTGGCCGGTGACCAGTTCCACCAGAGGAAGCCCAGCAGGGCAGCCACCATCAGCCACCAGAGGGGCTGCTGTAGGTAAAACGCCAAAAATCCTAGCTGCCCGGCAGTGACGCTGGCGACCAATCCGTCTAGCCCGTCCATAAAGTTGTAGAAATTGATTAATGCCGTGAAGCCAATCAGGGTAATCCCACTGACCAATACGGTTGCCCAAAGTCCGTCGGACAGTCCTGGCAAGGGAAACACACCAAAGCTGAGGAGAGCGATCATTGCGGTTCCGAGCTGTACTGCGTAGCGAATTCGAGCCGGGACATTAAAGCGATCGTCCAGCAGTCCCACAGTGGCCAGCGGCAGCAGCACTAGCACACTATAGACCGGCGCAGGGGACAGGCTTAGCGACTCTAGCACTCCAGCACTTTCGCCGCCCCGAGCCAACAGGTTGGTCACGCCGAAGGCAACACAAAATCCCAAACCGCCCCCACGTGGCGTAGGCTGCGTGTGAGAGCTGCGATCGTTAGGTATATCTAGCAATTTAGTTTGAAAAGTAGCCTTGAACTGTCCGGTAAGAGTAATTGCCAGACCGAAACTCAATAATCCCAGCAACGCCAACGCCAAATCCATAGTCCCTGATAACAATTTAGGCATTTATTTTCCTTAGTTGACTGACAAAACTTCTGACACTCCCGTAGAGTTTGGACAGAAACGATTCATTACCGTAAACCCCAGAGGTTTTTCGCCATAGTGCCTGCAGAAGACCATCTATCTATTCTTCAGAGACCATGTTCCAACCGTTCCTGGAAATTGATCAACCTTTCCTGGAAATTGATCACTTGATGTAAAAGCCTTAAATATCTCGTAAATTGAGTGATCAAAGAAATCTAAGCAGCTTTATTTTCAGTCAACTAATAGCATCACACTGCAGTTTATGACGTCGCTCTTTGAAAAATTTAGCCACTATAGTATCTGTTCGCCGATTCTTGAAAAAAGGGCAAATCCTAGTTCTAATTTGATGCTGATAGGGAGCCAGCAAGCAAATCGTTCATTGTCAGTAGAGTATCCTGATTAGCTTATGAGTCTACTATTCAGAATATTCACAAATAAATTCAGTTGCATGTAGAGCATCATCAGTGTTTATCGGCCTACATCGATAGGCTACTGTTTCTAAAAAATTGACGCATTCATTTTTAATAGTTTCTCCATGGGTAGACAGTAAAATTGTGGGCTTGTACTGCCGAATTGTATTTTCTCCCCCTTTCAGAACGGCTAATTCTCCCCCTTCAACATCTATCTTTATTAGAGCAGGAGTGTGATTATATTTTCAACAAAGGTATCAAGCTGAATCATGCTAACTGGCTGATTTCCAGAATCATTCAACTTGCCTATTGCACAATTGTCACTAACCTCAAATAAAGACAAACCATCCTGATTGGATACTGCCTGAGTAATGACCGTGACGTTACTCAGTTTATTGAGCCTAACTGTTCTGACTAAAAAGCTAATATTCCTCGGCAACGGTTCGAATGCAAAAACGTGCTTTGAGAATCGTGAAAATAGCAGAGTGTATAAACCAACATTGGCACCAATATCAAAGCAGATGTCTTGCGGCTTTAGGAGATCCATCGCAATTGACATTTGCTTAGGTTCTGCCAAATTGAAGAGAATTGATAATCCTTTACCTTTTCCATCGGCAGCTCCGGCAATCCATTGATTGCCAGACAGTGGTCCGACCAATATAGGCAATGTAATTCCAGTCGGAATCATAGCGAAGATTGAGCGGAGTAACTTTCGAATCATTGCACAGTCTTGCTAACAAAGGATTTTTTAAAGGTTTTAGCAAGCGCCTCTTCCACCGTAAAAGGTGGGTGCCAACCTAGTTCACGGCAAATTTTACTACTATCAACCGTAAGAGAGCTGGTAAGTTTTGTCACCGTTTCGCTACTGATTGGGAGAGGGCGGCCCAGAACCTTACCCATAGCATCGCCACAAACGCTTGCTAGTTTTACCACGGCAGGAGGCACTGGAAACAGGCGGCAAGAATGGCCTGCAGCGGCAGCAATTTTCGTCACCAACTCAGGCGTTGATAGATCTTGTCCATCAGTGACTAAAAAAGTTTTGTTGGCAGCCTGAGGATGGATGATACAAGCCATCATCGCGTCAACTAAATTCTCGATATAAATGAGACTGCGCTGATTTTGAATAGCACTGAGGGGCAAAGGCAGTCCTGACTGAGCGAGTTGCACTAGGCGCAGGAAATTTGCTTTTACACCGGGTCCGTAGACCAGCGGCGGTCGGAGAGTCACGACTTCCAATTCACTGGTGGCAGCAATGTCTATCAATGCTTGTTCAGCATTCCATTTGCTCAAGCTATAGCCATCAGCTGGTCTAGGGAGAGTTGACTCATCATAGGGAAGACGATTCTCAGGGTCGCTATCTCCTTCGCCGATCACTTTCACCGTACTCATATAGATAAATCGCCTGACGTGATTTTTGACTGCCGCTTGAGCAAGGGCGATCGTGTAGTCGGTATTAATTAGCTTGTAAACATCATCAGGACACTGGGTCATTTGATGGACACAGGCAGCTAAATGAATAACGCTATCGATTTGCGGCAAAGAGGAAAAGAGGTCGCACAAATCTTGCCAAGAACTCACCAATAAAGGCTTGATTTCTGAAGGTAGAGAATCGACTTTTGAGAAATCGCGAACCGTAGCATAAACGGTGTGAAAATTCACAGTCGGATCGTCAAAAAGTCGTTGACAAAAGGCTGAGCCAATAAAGCCTGTCGCTCCGGTAATTAACAGATTCATAGCTATGAATTCATCTCTTTAGGACGCTGAACCAATTGCCAAATCTTCGTCAAGTATTTAGAGTAAACTTTTAGAAAGTTAGTAGAAATATTGTTTTCTCGACAGCCACGAATAATCTCACGATTTAAGATCCAGTTGCTTTTGAAGCTAGCAGTGCTGACTCCTCCATTGCGCATTGTCACCATTATGCGAGGAATGTAGCGATACGTCAGCCGGTGGCGGGCCAACAGCCTGACCATCAGCTCGTAATCTGAAGCAATTTGATAATCGGTTTTGAACACTCCATATTTCTCGTAGATAGGCCGTCGGATAAATACTGTTGGGTGAGCTGGCATCCAGCCATAGGCGAGGCGATCAGGATGAAAATAGGCAGAACTATAGTACCTCACGATTTGATTGAGGTTGGTGGGATTGACATAGACCAAGTCACCAAAAACCACGTCAAGCGCCTGATCTGCCATGAAAGCAGCGGCTATCGTCGCAATGACATTATCAGCGTGATAGAAATCATCCGAATTTAAAAAGCCAACAATGTCACCAGTGGCGAGCTTGAGGCCCTTATTCATGGCATCGTAAATACCACGATCAGGTTCACTCACAAATTGAGAGACGTGATCGCCGTAGCGATTAATAATTTCTACGGTCCCATCTTGAGAAGCACCATCGATGACTAGATGCTCAATATCAGCGTAGGTCTGGGCCATAACCGAATCAATGGCATTTCGAATCGTTTTGGCGCTGTTGTAAGCAACGGTAATGATTGAAACTTTCACAAGTCTGACTTAAGCGTCCTTTTAGTTGGAGCACCAAAGAAGTCAAGAATACTGAAATGGATTGACATCAGTTATATCTCTAAAGAACGAATATAGAGGAGAGCAGAACAAAAATAAGGCTTTCTGTAATCAGTTTTCAGAAATTTAGGCTGTCTTAATTCATTTATTTATTTACAGTATCAGCACGACAGCGATCGCCCAAGCTATGATTACATGCTTTGAAACCATTGGGCAGTCCGTCGTACGCCGTCTTGCATTGAGAAAGGCAAAGGACCACAGATTTTCTCAGTGTTAGACAAGTCAAACATGTATTCAGTCAGAATATTCTTGAGTCGAAATGAGTTAAAAGGGAATTTCTTTAACCCCGCTGTATTCAGTCCGTCGCCGATATAAGCCAACAGCTTAGCAACAGGGACTGGAATCGTCTTTAGGGGACGATCGCTTAACTCATAAGCCAAGCAATTTGTCCATTCCCGAAGCGATAACGGCTTATAGTCAGCAATGTAAAAGGTTTGCTGATGAATGTTTGCGATCGACGCTTCAATAAAACGTTTGTATTGATAAATGGTGTTACCGATATATCCGTAAGACTTGTACAGTGGTCTACTGCTGACATGAAAGAATCGTCCAATTTGAACCAGACGCAGAAAGTTTTGATAATGGGGCGACATGCCCTCACCCCAGATTGTTGTGGGTCGTAGAATACACCAGGTAACGCCTTCAAGGTGACCACTGCGGACAATTTTTTCCGTCAAGACTTTACTTTCACCATACAGGTTGGGGGGACGGTAGTCAGTGTCGTTTTTGGGTACATACTTAACATCACAAACTAATTGAGATGAGGTAAATAACACCCGTTCAACACAATCATTATCCTTGATCGCCGCGACCAAATTCTCAGTACCTTCAATGTTGACAGCATATCCCTGCAGCGTGTTTTTTTCGTTTAAATCAGTTCTAGCTGCCAGATGAACAATCACGTCTGGCTGATGTGTTCGGATAACATAGGTCAGCTTTTCACGATCAAGAATATCGCAGAGAACAAAGTTTGACTGCTTGTCATTGATTTGACATGGTTGAATATCAAGACCAATGGTGTAATAACCTTCTGATGCTAAGTAAGTGCATAGATGACTCCCAATAAAGCCTGAACTTCCAGTCACTAAAACTTTTTTATCCATCTCAATAATTCCTGCTATTTAGAACTACGACTTACCTTTAGCAATAAATCCAAGGTGTCTTGACTAGCTTTCACCCATGAGAATCGCAAAAGATTTTGATAGCCTTTTCGAACAATTTCCTCTGGAAAATTGAGGCTAATATGATATAAGGCACCACAAATAGCTTCAACACTGTAGGGGTCAACAAGTATAGCACCCTTACCTGCAACCTCAGGCATGGATGAAACGTTGGAAGTAATGACCGGACAGCCTAAACTTTGAGCCTCTAATATGGGTATGCCAAATCCCTCATAGAGAGACGTAAAGATGAGTCCGCTGCTGTTTTTGAGCAGTATGGCTAAATCACAATCGTTAACACGACCGGCACATAAAATATTTGATATTGAGCGAGCAGCATCCAGGATGGCTTCCCCTTGTCTGCTCTTAGCATATCCGACGAGAACCAGCTTTTTTTGCAGCGATTTAGGCGTCTTTGACAAGTACATTTCATAGGCCTGCAAGATTCTCCAGGGGTTTTTGATTTCTTTGAAGCAGCCAACACAAATGAAATATTCTCGAGAACCTAGCGTCAATTCTTCAAGTATCTTACTTTGCTCATCAACCTGAAGATGATCACCCGCTTCATAAATGACGCTAATCTTTGCTGAATCAATTTTGCAAAAACGAACTAAATCATCAGCAGTATTTTGTGAAACAGCAATGACACTAGCTGCTCGACGGGCAGTCATTGGTATCAGCGTTTTCCAGTAGAAACTTCGCATCCGACTGATTTCACTGGGAAATAGCCAAGCAAACTGATCGTGAACTGTAATCACCTGCTGAGTGTTGCCAAGTACATTACCAACGTATCCGGGATTAAACAACACATCGAAGCTTTTATAGGTCGTAACGGGCAAAAGTAATTGCTCAAACCCGATTCTGCGTAGCAGATTAGCTGCTAACGGAAGCTCAGCCAGCTTAAAGTGGGCTGTCTCACCCTCCCACCAGTCAGGTGGCCGTATGCACAGCAACGTAAATTTGACTCCTTCTACAGCTTCTCGATACCAAGGCAAGATGATATTGGTTAGATAAGTTTCGGTGCCAGCATTGACTCCCCATTTGATATGAAGCCCATTGATACCAATATGAACCATCGCTTGCAATCCACAATTAACCCTAACCTTTCGAGTGCATCAATCACTGGCGGAATTATACGAAACCTACGCTTTAATTGCATGGCCGTTGACAATCATTTTGAGTTCAGACTTTTGTGCAGGCGATCGCTGTCTTGTCTCAATTAAAAGACGACAGTTCAAACCAGTTAACAAAACTAATAGTAAAGAGCCTTCCCAGGATTTGAAACTCTCGTGGGTTACGCACTGCAGGCATACTATTAGAAGAGTCGCTGGAATCTCGGCATGATTGTAAACCCAAGGGTGCTTACGAAAATTCCAAATGTGCGCGGCAATATTGGCATATAAGAAGAAGACTGGCAACATACCAACTAATCCAATTTCAAGAACAGCTTGAAGCAAGCTACTTTCTGTCTGGAAAATTTTACGCCCTTGAGACTCAGCTACAAGCGACAACATTCCCGGTCCATCACCAACGAAAATGTATCGAGGATTATTGAGGATGTGGCTGAAAGTCTGTGAGTAGATTTGAAACCTTACTTGATTGCCAGCATCCCGAGAAGTTAAAGCATCAAGAATAAAATTGGCTCTAGCAATAAAGTAATCTAATGAAGAAGGAATTATTAAAATTATAATCAAAAGCATAATCATAGAAAAAAACAGTAGCTTGAAAGAAAACAGCAATCCCTTTCTCAAAAAAATTGCTGCTAGAAGAGCAAACAGTAAGTATATAACCGGGCCGCGAATGTTCACTGCCAGTAAAGCAACTGATAAGATCAGGATAATTGAGACATGAATTAGTTTGTCTTTAAAGGTCTGATCGGAGGAGAAGTAAGTTGACAAACTCATCATAATTCCGACTGCGAGATAGAGTCCTAAAATCGCAATGCTGGTGGCAATTCCATAGCGGCGAACAGTATCGCCAACAGTCACTACCTTCATTAATATGTCTCCTGACCATGCCTCATAGAGGATGGGCAAAGCATTAGTTAAAGCGACTAATATCAGCAAAAGACTAGTAAGTTTCTTTCCGATATAAAAAGGCGTGGAGATTAGCCAAGTAAATAGTCCTAACCACAAGCCATAGCTAATAAATGAAAAAAATCCAGTTTGCCATCCCTCCGTTAATGCGATGGAAATCGCATATAGAGATAGAATTCCTATGAAAAAGAACGTGGGACCAATAACAGTCCATCTAAGCTTTAACGTGATTAAGTTTGGCAATTGAAACAGCCATATTAGTAGAGGTATGAGTACCCATATTCCTGATACTGCCGAAGGAATTATGCCTATTCCAAAGCGCAGAAAATTTTGTAAAGTTAAATAGATGGCAACAAGCGTTACAGTCAAAATAATTAAATTATAGCCAGAGAATTGCAACACTCCTTGATTCGGACTTACATGAGTTATTTTAATATTTCTCATAGACTTTTTAGAGGATTTTATTGCTACATCAAAGCATCCGTTAGCTCATTGCACTGATATGCAGCACGCTGTTTTAAGATGTCAATTGCTGGCTGTATAGGTTGAAAAAAAGCTGTTCTTGATTTCAAGAGAATCTTGCTGATTTGTCCGATCAGATCCTTTGCGTCAAATTGGTCAATATGAAAATAGCTTGGACTAGTCACCATTTCCATTAGAGCGCTCATTTTAGCACTACGAATCAAGCAGATAAAGGGCGTTTGATTTACCGCAGCAAAAATAATAGGGTGCATTCTGGAACTAATAACGCAGTCAACGGCGGCAATAGCGCGACAAAGTGCCTCTAAATCAGTCTCAGCCGGAGAAAGCCAAGTAGCCATATCGTGGGTAAACAGCATCTTTTCATTAAAGAGACGCATATCATAGCTATTCTGAGTATCAGAAACGGCATAAAACACCCTAATACCCGAAGCAATCCATTCTTTTACAGCCGAATTGATATTCTCGATGTAGACAAGACTGTTAAATTTGTCTATGCAGGGCATGACTAATATGGTTTTAGTATTGCCAGGTAAACGATACTTTTGCTTCAGCAGTTTTGCTTCATGGTGGTGAGAATATGGCTCAAGTAAGAAAGCGGGGTCGCTACCCAACAGTATCTCGGAGGACTTGAGGAGCTTTTGAAGCCTCTGTTGAGAATGCGTATCTCTAACGCTAATAAAGTCAGCCATGGGTAGAATCAGCCGCATCAACAATCTCCCTAGGTAAGAAAGATTTGCATCAACTCCAACGGCAAGTAAAGCAAACTTTTTGCCGAATAGTTTAGCCAATAAACAAAGCTGAAGGTTAGTTGCCAAATGCCCCCAAATAAAGTTAGGTAAACGGGGCTCGCTCAATTGCTCACCGCCCCCAACGACGATACCATCGTATTCTTGAATATGTTGCCAGATAGCGACTTGCCCCCCGCGCAAGTTGAGTCTCGGGATGATTGACGCATCTGGAAATAATCGTTTTGCCCTGGCAACGTCATTAACCGCAAAGGCCATAGAGACACCAAGGCTCTGCAACTCATCCCTAATCGTCAGGGCGATCGCATCGTCTCCATAATTCAGCCCCCCATAGGGCCCCGAAATCAGCAGTTTGAATTTATTTTGCATGGGTTCAATGCACTTGGTTCCTCAAATGGGCACGGGCTGCTCTGCTCAGAAGATACTCAGAGAAAATATGTTATGTAGATTACTCAAGAATAGAATCTACTACATTTTCAACAGCTTCAGAGAGCGTCATTTCAGGCATAATCCATTGCCTCAGGTGCTTTGAGAACTGTTTGGCTTTATCCATGTGATCAGCTGGACTACTCAGAAATTTGAATTGTTCCGCCAAGTCACTGCCATCGCTGATCTTAAAGATGCAATCTTCGTAACAGTACAAATGGCGAGCTAGATGCGGGTATTTTGAGATTGTTGATAAATAAGGAAATTTACTAGGGACATCGACATAAAGCTGCAGCACTGGCAGCCCAAAAGCGGCAGCATCGAGGGCGAAAGTTGTCCCCAAATTAATCACCAAATCACTTTCGCCTAACTCTTTAAGGCGAGCCTCATTATAGTCTTTTCCCAAAGTATAATTGCCGGCTCCCTGGCTTTTCTGATATCCAGCGATCTCCACATGAGGATAAGCCAAAAATTCATCTAGTTCGCCTGACCTACTATTGGGCTTTGGCTTAATTAAAAGCCTAATATCAGTATTTTCAGTGGCTTTACAAACTTGATGGATAAATATCTTTTCTTCCTCGAAGAAAACTGATACTGAATTCGATCCAAATGTAGAGGAGTACATGTAATTCTTCCTTAAATTTTCTTGGAATCCAGGTGAATAAGACTGATTAAGTTGCTTAAACTGTTGACTCTTGTAAGCGCGAATGACATAGTCCAGCTTCACTGGATAAGCAATTTCAACATGCTGGTCGCCTTGGAATTCTCGCCAATCTGCTTGTAAGTCTTGATTCCAAACAAAAACTTTTTTAGACGGGTATCCAACAGGTACTTTGCCAGGATGATCCCAGCTTTCAACTATTGTATAGACCTGCAAATCATCAGCACAAAAGAGATAAGGCTTGCTTGCAAAAGTGACATTGACAACTCGCTCAGTAGGGATTTTATTTTCTATAAAAAGCCTAAAAAAAGACAGCAGATTTTGATTAACTTGATTAGAATTCCACTTAGGAAAGAAATCAACTAATGCTTTTCCAAAGAAACTAATCAGCTTGCTCCTAGCTGCAAAATGCTGTTGCAGCCAGTATTGATATACTGATGAAAAATCTCCTCGGGTAAAAGCTAGGCGTGAAAGATTATAGAGTAAGACAATCACTTTATTAAGAGTGAATAATCTGTCTATGATGATAATATTTCCAGCACCTTGCAAGACACTTTCGTTCTCTAAACCTGCTGGTACGATAAAATATATTTTTATGTTCCTGCGTTTAAGTTCATCAATATAAGGGGTTGCTGTATGAAGGCCAATCAGTGAAGATATCACAAATGTAATTTCATCGGGCGTCGATTGTTTGAGCCTATCCATAATCCAGAAAGCTTACAACGAAGAAGCATTGATGTACTTAGTTGAACTCATAAGGATATTGGTTGCTTAATTAAGTTTGCTGCGAAAGTAGCCATTCAGCAATTTTCAGATCAATGGGATCATCAATATTGACAACGGGGCGCTCAATAACGACAGGAACGCACATCTTTTCGATGATTAGTTTCATCTCCACCAGTGCCGTTCTTTTGACTGCGTAGCATAAACCATTGCGGTGAAGAAGTTGGGGAACGTTCTGCCTAAGAGGATAATTGGCTCCATCTGGAAGGAAAAAATCGACATGTCCGCTAGAACCAATTTTGAGTGCTTTGTGAGGAGCACAATGAGCAGGAATCGGGCTTAACGTGACGGCAGCCAAGTGGTCCCCGGACAATAATGCTTTTAGGGTATTTTCAATGTCTTCTACAGTTCTTAAGGGACTGGTTGGTTCCAAAAGAATGGAGACGTCAAATCTTCGATTATAAAAAGCTTCCGACTCAAGCCATGCGTGACGCCACATGTCAGCCGAGGTAGAATCATCTCTGGCCAAGTCAACTGGACGTATAAAGGGAACATCCAGCCCAGCTTGTTTTCCTTCGGCAATGATTTGAGGGTCATCGCTAGAAAGTATCTTGGCATCAATCCACGGTAGCGCTTGGGCAATTTTAGCGGCACGGGCAACTAGCGAAATACCACCAATCACCTTAAGATTTTTGTGAGAAATTCCTTTGCTGCCTCCCCGAGCAGGTACTACGACTAAAACAGAATTGCCAAGATAGGTCATTATTTTTTAGCAGTAATCGAAAAGCTCATCGGAAAGCAAGTGTTTTCTCGAAAAAGGTTCTTGGGATACTCTTCATCCCAATCCATCAACTCTTTGTAATGCTCGTTGTAAAACCAGGCTTCTTTTTCCTTCCTAACCTCTGGAGGAAAATACTGCAACGCTTGAGTCCAGCAGTATGCAATCGCTGAAAAAGGACCACCTTGCATCTTTGGAGGATTTGGCTGTAACCCCAATTTGAGCATTTCTTTGGCGAGTCCATCTGGAGTATATCGGAGATAATCGTCGGGGATTTGATGCAGTTCCCGCACGAGCGGCTCGAATATGTAGACTTGCCCACCGGGACGAACCAATCGATTCAGCTCACTAAACATTGTGTCTTGATCAGCAATGTGATGAACCAAGTTGGGAATCAGGACTAAATCAGCAATCCCGGATTCCATGTCAATATCTTCGATTAGGACTCTTTTAGTGGTTTTCACCTTGATAAATCGCGGATCCTCAACCATATCTCGGTTGTACGCTCCGCGTTCTTCTGCACTCGGAGGACTACAGTCAAGGGAGATAAAATTCTGGCTATGGAAAAGTGGAGCAATGAGACTGTAGCCGCCATAAAGCAAGGTCCGCTCAAGAGAAACTACCGTTGCATTCGCAGGTAGCATTTCCGCAAATTCTCTTAAGTCATCAATTAATAGGGAAAAGTGAGGCCATTTCGTTTTTGTTTGAAAAACTTTTTCTTCAAGCACTTCAAGATGCTTTACTATAGCTTCCTGATGGTCTTCGGGGGTGAAATTTCTTGTTTTAACAGACATTTCTCCGCTGCTCATCATGACGTCATTCTATGTTCCAAGCAATTATCTGAATCTGGCGATAAATTTCTGTAAATTTCTACTACTTTGACCAAGCGGCGATTCTTGCAGCTCACAAACGGTGACATCGCTGGCTATGCTGTGGTTTATCTGCCAGTTGCGATAAAAGTGAGCTTGAAGGAAGCGGGCGTTAGCTGTGCGACCATCGATCACGATCAAAGTGCCTGGGATGAGTTGAGGTTCTAGGCGTAATAAATCGCCGGAGGTAACTACGCGATCGCGATTTTGCCACGACGCTCCGCCGATATTTCCAATTACTGTAGCAGGATCAGGACCATCTAAGTAAATAAAATCTGGAACAATATCAGGCAGTTCTTCGTAGAAATGACAGGCTCGATCTTGAAAGGTTCCTACTTTTGCCGACGAGTAATGTAACGTAATTAGAGTTGTCAAATGTTCTGGCAGCATGGATTGAGTTTGCTCAATCCAATTTTGTGAAGTGTCTACAGCATGTAGTTGGAAAGGCGTTGAATTCCTGATTTTCGGCTTTTCATCCAGCGCTTCCCAATCCAACTTATTTTTCATCAGGGCGTCTGCCATGACGATTGTCGAGTAGCCGAGGCCAAACTCTAGGATAGTGAACGCCTTTCTCATTCGAATCGTTTGATGTAGCCGAGCCAGATCCTGATAATTTGGCGGAATACGATCGCCCGACAGATGAGCCGGATTATCGATTAACGGGATCACATCTTCTGACTTTAAGTAAGAAAATGCTGTCGCCCGGTCTGAATCTTTCGCAAATAAATCGGCGATTTCTTTCGGATCCACAAACTCTCTCCTCTTGGTTAGGAAACCCGACTTTGACTGTCACACCATGACATATGCTAATTCTGCTCGGTCTCAGCCGTGGGGTAATGGAGCGATTTCGAGAATGTCAAAGGTGCAGTAGCCAAGACGGCGGCGATTTGCTCGCCAGCGTTGCCACTGCCATAGAGGGTTGATCGCTCAGCTCGACCCACAAAATGCTCCGCGATCGCCCCCTTGATTTCGGCACGATCGTAGCCAACATGTCTAACGTTAGGGCCACATTCGCGATTGGCCTGACGATTGCCGATATTAATCGCGGGAACCCCCAAATACGAGCATTCTCTAATGGCTACGCTGGAATTACCGACGATGCCCTCGCTGGCATACAACAACCGTAAGAAATCGACGGGCTCCATGTTTTTAATAAAGTGGATATTTGGCGGACTGTAGTTTTCTCGGAAAGAGCGAATCCCCTTAGACAAAGCGTCGCTACCGGCATCGGGGTTAGGCCAAAACCACAGCACGGGGCGTCCCCAGTCGGTCACTGCATGCAGGGTTTCTCGCACTTGTTTCATCGCGTCGGCGAACTCCGTGGTCACCGGATGCTGCATCACAATGATGTAGCCCCCTTGCAAGTCGGGATGAGCACCGACGCCGCCGTACTTTTCATACATGTCAAAATCAAGTGCCGGAGACTTGACCACCTCTGCAGCTAAATCAATAGAAGGACAGCCGGTACAAAAGACCCGATCCGCAGCTTCCCCCATACGGACAATCCAATCGGCAGCTCTTTGGGTGGCGGGAAAGTGCAAATCGGCAAGTTTGGTAATGGCGTGGCGGACTTTTTCATCAATATTGCCGGAGACTTCGCCCCCCTGAGCGTGGGCCAAGGGAATGTTTTGATAAGCGGCGGAGATCGCTGCCGATAAGACTTCATAGCGATCGGCCATGACTAAAACGGCATCGGGCTGGAGGCGATCAAACGCCCCTGCAAACTCCGCCACCCCTACTCCCGCTGACTTTGCCGTTGTCAGCAGCGTTTCGGCTTCGAGCAGCATGTAGATCCGCTCGTTGATCGCAAATCCGTCTTTCTCAACAACCTTTTCAACTTTGCCGTAGCGCTCAAGTACGGCCGAAGCTGCACACACCACCTGCAGCTCGACGTCCGATCGCTGTTGCAGAGCCGTCAGAATCGGCTTGATCTTGGTGTAACTCGTGCGGGCCGTTATGACCACACAAACTTTACGCATGCTCGACTCCCATATCTTCCCAAGTTAACAATCGATCAGCAGAAACATCTCGCTGCAATCTTTGGCCAACTAGGCGGTCCAACTCAGCATAGGGGATGCCCGTACCGGGCTTTTTGGCCATCAGCATTGATGGGGCTAAGACCTCTCCCGCTTTGAGCGCACGGGTTGGTGCCACACTTTTGGTAAATAATTCTCTCATGGCGTTTAGATGCTGAGCCATATCATCTTTATCCACGGGATGAGCATCCATAGCAGCAAACTCGGTTCTGGCCGTCGTCAAAAGCTTCAAGTCTTCGATAGTGAGAGAGGCCGAGACATCAGGCCCAAACATACGCTTGTCGAAGGTCAGGTGCACTTCAATCAGATCAATGCCACGGGCTAGGGCCGCAAGGCCAGCAAACGGCTTGCCCGAATGATCGGATAGGCCAATAGGGCACTCGTAGCGCTTACGCATTTGTTCGACAACATTCAATCCCACTGACTCTGATGGCGTAGGGTACATACTGGTGCACTGAAACAGCCCAAACGGGTGCTGCCGCTGCTGGAAATAGTGGGCGATTGCATCAATTTCTGGCCAGTTACTCATGCCAGTGCTGACTAAAATTGGCTTGCCGGTCTGCACCATACCGTCTAATAAATCCGTTGACCGAAACTCGCCTGAGCCAACTTTCCAAGCTGATACACCAATCCGCTCTAATAGTTCCACCGCCTGCAGCGAAAAAGCCGAGCTGAGAAAGACGAGATTTTGATCAGCAGCATGACAAGCCAACCCTTTCCATTGCTCAGCGGTAAACTCCATGCGCTTCCAGTATGCATAGCGTGTGTCATCCTGAAGGCTAAACTTTACCCGAAAGGGCTCGTCATAAGTTGATTCCTGATCGGCAATGTGGGTTTGAAATTTAACCGCATTAGCCTCAGCCTCAGCGGCTGCATCAATATAAGCATGAGCCAACCCGAGGGAACCATCGTGGCTTTGAGCAATTTCAGCAATGATAAACGCGGGCTGTTGGAAGCCAATGATGTAAGAGCCAATCGATAAATCAGGCATAGCATTCGAAGTGACTGAAAAACGGAGACAAGCCAAGTTTATGACTTTAGGCCGGATAATATCGCGTCGATAAGTGCCGCAAAAAGCCTCTGGTATCAACAATCGGAGCATCAAGATGACTAAAATCGTAGTCTTTGAAATCTCGATGGGCCGTCACCAACAGGTACAAGTCATAGCCAGGAACAAACGGTACAGACCGGCGACCCGCAAACTGACTGTGCTCTCGCGTTTTGGGAATGACTGAAATATAAGGGTCGTGAAAATCAACGACGGCGCCGCGCTGCTCTAGTAGCTTCATCAGATGATAAGCAGGAGACTCCCTTTCATCCTCAATATTTGGCTTATAAGCCAGCCCTAACAGCAGTATGCGAGTACCTTGTACGGCTTTGCCTTCTTGGTTAAGGGCATGAATTACCTGTTCAAGAACGTAATTCGGCATTGCCCGATTGATTTCCCCTGCCAACTCAATGAATCGCGTATCTTGTCCAAATTCTCGCGCTTTCCAAGTCAAATAAAAGGGGTCAATGGGAATGCAGTGTCCGCCTAGCCCGGGGCCAGGATAAAAAGGCATAAATCCGAAGGGTTTGGTTTTAGCCGCATTAATTACCTCCCAAATGTCAATGTCCATCGCGGCATAGATGATCTTGAGTTCATTGACGAGTGCAATATTGACGGACCGAAAAATGTTTTCAGTCAACTTACTAGCCTCTGCGGCGCGACAGGAAGACAGCGTCACTACCGTGTCAACCACTCGACTGTAAAGTGCTTCGGCTTTTGCTAGACAAGCGGGGGTATAGCCGCCGACAATTTTAGGAACAATCTTGACCCGACTGTTAGGATTGCCAGGATCTTCCCGCTCTGGTGAATATGCTAGATAAAAATCTTGACCCGACTTCAGACCAGAATCTGTCTCTAAGATTTCGCGGAGTTCGCCTTCGGTGGTGCCGGGATAAGTGGTTGATTCCAATACAACTAAAGTTTCAGGACGCAGATATTTAGCAATGGTTTTTGCGGTGTTTAGAACATAAGAAATATCGGGCTCACGATGCTTATTTAAAGGCGTTGGTACGCAAATAATAATGGCATTGCATAGACTCAACTGGTCAAACTCGCTGCTGGGAATGAAATAGCCCGATTTCACTACTTTAGCAATCTGAGCAGAATTGATGTGTTTAAAGTAAGATAGCCCACTTGCGAGCTTGCCAATTTTAGAGTGATCGACGTCTAAACCAATTACTTCATTGTTAGCCTCTGCAAATGCTAAAGCTAATGGCAGACCAACATAACCCAGCCCAACGATACCGATAGTCACCCAAGAATACTCCTCAGACTAAACCTATTGTTTCCTGATGGCAGTAACGTTACCATGCTCGCTGCTTGATACTCTTATACGGCCAAACCGTAGATTATAAATTCATACTCAAGCGAGCAAAAATTTCGCTTTTCTCCTTAGCTCGCTTAGTTTTTGCCCACCATTGCTCGAAAGCTAGCACTATTTTGCAGCAAATCAGCATAGCGTCCTTGAGCAACGACGCGACCTTGTGATAGTTCAAAAATGCGATCGCACCGCTTCACCGTTGTGAGCCGGTGAGCGATCAAAATCATGGTTATTTGGTGGCTCAGATCAAGAATAGCAGCCATCACTTCCCTTTCCGTGGCGTTGTCCAAGGCACTGGTAGCCTCATCAAAAACGATTACAGACGCATGGTGATACAAGGCTCGGGCAATTCCGATGCGTTGTCGCTGCCCGCCTGATAACCGTACGCCTCGCTCCCCTACGTATGTGTCGTAGCCAGCTGGCAAACTCCTGATGAAATCGTCAATTCTGGCTAGTTTAGCAGCGCGATCAAGGCTGGTACTGTCGATTTCAGTTTGGGGCACACCAAAGGCAATATTTTCGGCGATGGTCGCGTCAGTTAGGTAGATATTTTGAGGCACATGGGCAATGCTTTGCTGCCACTGACGTAAGTGACCTTTTTCCAAACGCTGTTCATCCACCCAGATTTCCCCCTGCTGGGGCAATAACAATCCTAGAATGATATCGGCGATCGTGCTTTTGCCACTTCCTGTACTGCCAACAAATCCTACGGTGGTTTGCGCTTCAATCGCGATGTTTAAGTTTTTAATCACCCAAGGTTCGTTATCCGCATAGCGAAACCAAATATGGTTTAGCTGTAGTTCGCGACGCAGCTCTAATTCAGGTTTTGGAGATAACCTTTGCAGCGGACTCACTGGTCGCTCTAGACCAACCAAGATTCGCTTTAGTGAGGCTCGTGCCCCCTGAATCTTGACGAGCCCCGCAAAGGTTTGCTGCAGAATAGGAAGGAGTCGATTGGCACCCAAAGCTAAGCTACCTAGTATGGGCAGTAACTGGCTAAACTCACCCTGATTACCTGAAAATAATGCAAAGCTAGCCACCGTAATCATCAGAAGAGCTTCGATAATATAGCGGGGCGTTTGAGCAATCGCGGTATTTGAAGCCAATGCATGTCGATAGGGCAAATCTACTTGTTCATAAAGCGACTGAAAAAAGTTTTGGTTGCCAGCTAATAAAACATCACGAATACCTCCGAGACCTTCTTGCACCGTTTTAATTTGTTGCTGACTTGTCTGCACGACAATGCGACTATTGCGCTGTAGCAACTTGTGTCGCAATTGATAGAGGATGACGTAAGCCAAACCAAGAATGACAACGGTGATGACAGTAATCTGACCATTGATAAAAAATAATATTCCGACTAGAAAGCAAGCAATAAAAGTATTCGAGACAATTCCTAAAAGTGGAATTAAAACGTGACTAGTCAGCGTTCTCGTGTCGTCTATCGTTGACTGAATAAGTTCACTACTATTGTGCCTGAGATGAAACTGATACGGTTGTAAAAGCGTCCGTTCATAAACCTGACAGCTCATATCACTGGCAATACTGGCCGCTAGCTGGGTCTGCACCTGGATGGTTAAAATGCGCAGGCTGTTAGCAAGGATGATTGCAGCGATAAATAACAAAGATATTTTGGAAACTAATGCTTCCGCAGAATTAATATTTAGAGTCGCCAATAAAGTTGCCAGCTGTGGCTCTGCCAGCAAACTTTCAGCATCATTCAAGGCCCCTAAAAAAGGTAGGGTTAAGCCTAAGCTGATCACCTCACTGGTTGAGGTCATTGTCAACAGTAAGAACAATAGTCCAAGTTGTCGTCGCCGGTATCGCGTCAAATGGCTCAATAGGCTCCGAATGTCTCGCAGCAGCGAGGGGGACGAGAAAGGTCTTTTATTCACAAAGGACATAAAAATTAAGCTGCGCGTTCGTTTCAGAATTCAATCGTAAAAGGATACTTTTCAAGGATAATTGCTGAGCTCAAAGAGCTTTGCCAGCAAGAGTTAATCATTAGCTTGCTGGCAATCACCCCATCACCGTAAGTAATGCAAAAGAACTGATCGTTAAGGTACAGATAAACTCCTCTTGAGCGCCCCCTGGTCTGACTTAAGTCTCTTGTATCTGCCAACTTCACTTTCCAAAATCACTTTCCAACGTCCGCTCTTACGCTGATGGGCTTCAATATGGTTGCCAATATCCATGGGCAACCTCACTATCGTGCAAGAAATAATTAGCAAAATATTCTTTGATAACGTTCCTCTTGCAGTTACAACAAATTACGAACTTCATCAATACCAAAGTGGCTATAAATCTTGAGAATGTGCTGTCGAATCGGCTGCCATCCATCTCCACACAGGCTTAGGCTTGAAATAAGTTTCTTCACTCAGTTGCGTTCCAAGCCTTCCGGCCAAAATAACTGCTTCCCTAAAATCAGGAAATCTTTATATCAACCTAGACTTAGGCAATTACCATAGTGTTTCAAACTAAATAAGAGCTTTAGCGGAAATGTATATCTTGTAATCCCATCCCTTCAATTAGCCGAATAGTGTAGGTCTAACAACGAGGGTCTATTTCAAGAAGAAGCATGGACTTCAATTCGGACTAGCCCAACTACAGAGTTCACAGGTGTACATAGCACAATCATTAAATACCCACAACAATTTCAGTAAAGCCTGCAGGCCAATGGCTTCAATGATTCAATTCACAACTGATATTTCTCGAGGACGACACACTGACGGCTCTCATAACTTATTTACCGAATACATGACCCTCTGGGTGGAGACACCACTAGCTTATTGCCATAGGGTCTCAAGGGGAAGGATGAGCTTTATAGGCGGAGCGCCAGCACGATAGATGTGATATCACTGCGTTTCTTGGCACTCTTCACGCAAAAGGACTTCTAATCACACCTCCTGTCAAGGAACCGCCGCGTTACTTGCGACTAGCATCAAGGCCGCTCAACGACTCAAGCTTCGTGGTCGCAGCACCACAGCTGACTCTGTGTAAAGGGAATGCTTGGGACTGACGCTATCTAGATAACATCCGCGTAATGGGCAGTAAATGGCCCGTCGCTTTGACCGTTTTCGATTTCGGATACGCCGCTTCTGCCGTTCGACCTCCTGATCTGACTAACTGGGAAAACTGCCGATTTTCTCTCTGAGGAGGTATGGTAAGGGGCCGAGATCCTGTGGACTGTCGAAGCCCCGCTTCGAATGTTTGCTGGCAATATTTAAGTTCTGCTCACAGAGCATACCCTACTGTCGTAAAAATCGAGAGGGTTTGAAGAGAGATTTGCGTATAGTGGTGCAAGGTATTTAACATGTCGAACAGCGTTGTTGAGATGACATGAGAGTGAAGCATAAACAATCTTTTGATATGGTTATCGACAAATTGATACTTTCGCAAAGCAGCTTAGCTCAATGACGGCATATTAGATTTACCCTTGACTAGGCCTGTCTATGTGACGAAGATAACTGCCTCCTGTAATCACGGATATATTCAATGAATGTCTCCCAAAAGTCTGATCCTGCTGCCCTGCAATCCTCTGATGAAAATCCATCTGTTAAAGGTGAATACGCTGATGAAATTTCTTTAGTGGATATTCTGAAATTTTTGCGGCGGCGATTCAAGATTATCGGCGCGATCACATTTGCTATCACAATAACTGGAACAGGTACTGGCCTGATCACCTCTCCACAAGCCCGTCGAGAACTACTGTTGCATCTGGAATTGCCACCTGAGATGGCTCTAAATCTTAGTATGGAACAGGATGAAGATTTAATTCAAAATGAAATTTTCGCCGCCGCCGATCTGGCTTTGAAGACCGAATTTATTCAGTTTGTCAACGGCCCGCTTCGTTCCTCTGCAATCGGCGTGAGTCTATCATCAGTAACGGATGAAAATGCCGAGCGTTTACAGCTGACTTTAACCAACGTGGATACAGCGGCTCTTGAAACAGCTAACCAACCGGCATTGGAGACTTTACAAAAGGCTGCAGATGAGGTTGCTGTGTCCTACATTGAGCCTGAAATTGCTCGGTTAGACCTACTGATTCAACGTACTCAAGAGAAAATTACGTTCCTGGAGGAGCAATTAGCAGCGTCTGCGTTATCCACGGAAGCTGATACAGCTGCTTTTTCAAGCTTGGCGCAGTTACAACAGCAGATAATCCTGGCAGAAGAGTTCGGCACACTAGCTGATTATCAACTAGAACGTGCCGACTTATCTAGCCTGGAAACTAGTGATGAACCCATCGTGAATATTCAAGTACTGATGGATACCCAAACACAGGTATCTGACTCACTACTGCAACGGCTGCTCTTATCGTTGATCGCGGGTTTAATTCTCAGTATCTTAGTGGCTCTAATCATCGACCAACTGCCACAATTACAAGCTGCCCTCTCAACTCCTGATAACTAGCATCGCTCTTGGTTTGCCACTAGCCTATAAACAGCTTGCAACCGATAGCAGATGCAAACAGTGCAAGCTGATATCAATTGACTAAATGAACGAAAGCAGTGGAAATCTTTACCTTTTCTCTGAGTGAAGAGGTTTCTCGCTCCCTGCTCTCAGACAGGTCGCGATACCGACCATCTATCTTTCCAAAAACAGCCTTGAGGCGTGTATTCTAAAAGTCATTTGCCAGACTAGAGTCTTTAAGAAGCATATACTCTATCGTCTTGTAAGCAGTGTCTTGCTCTAGTTTTGCCACTCTAGCTTAGTAACACAGATAGCAGTTTTAGTTTGTAGAACATCGTGTTTCGTTTTCCCTCTATCTACCGCATAGCGCAAATCGTTTTAGATGCGATCGCTGCGATCGCGGCGATTCTACTTGCCTTCAGCATCCGGTTTGAGGGGCAAATTCCGGCTGAATACTGGGTGTTAATTCGCAGCATTCTGATATTTGGGTTACCCTGTCGTCTGTTAATCCAGTGGGGTTTCCGAGTTTATCGGCAAATCTGGCGTCTATTCAGTCTGAGAGATTTCTGGGCAATCTTCCAGGCTGTGAGCTTCTATTCTTTATTGCTCATTTTCACAACTCGATTATTACTCCCTAAGTTCGTCAGCATTTCAACGTTGCCCCTTGGCGTAGCCATTATGGATTGGGGCTTTTGCCTAGTTGGGATGACCGGCATCCGGTTCCTCCGCACCTATCAGGTGCGAGCATCGCTGCCAGCTCCATCTTCGGGCTCTAAGCCTGCTAAACGAATCTTGCTCCTTGGAGCGGGGCGGGCAGGGGCACAAATTGCCCGTGAAATCCGACAAAATTCTCACCTGAAATGGCAAGTTGTGGGGTTCTTAGACGACGACACCAGTAAGCTAAGTCGCCAGGTTGAAGGTGTGCCGGTGCTGGGTAAGGTCAGTCAACTAGCGATTTGGGCACATCGACTAGCCGCTGATGCTGTGCTGATCACTATGCCGTCAGCTCCGAGCGATCGCATTCAACAAATCGTCAGCCTAGCGAGAGACGCCGGGATACTCATTAAAATTCTTCCTCGTACACAAGAACTCCTGTTAGACCGCAACCTTGCTGGACAAATTCGTGAGATTCGGCTAGAAGACCTCCTGGGTCGCCCTGAAATCTTTCTCGATTTTCAACAAATCCTGTGCAGCGAGTTTCCGTCTGCAAAGTCCCAAATCCAAGGCTGTGTCGTTTTGGTCACGGGCGCGGGTGGCACCATTGGTTCTGAGCTATGTCGTCAAATTGCTCGGCTGCATCCCAGGCAGTTAATTCTGGTAGGAAGGGGTGAAAATAGCATTTTTCACATTAATCGAGAGCTCTGCCAGATATTCAGCAATATCGATATCGTGCCTATCATCGCCGATATCCGTAATACGCCGCGTATCCGGGGAGTTTTGGAGCACTTCCGGCCTGATGTCGTGTTTCATGCTGCGGCCCATAAGCATGTGCCGTTAATGGAGCAAAATCCCACTGAGGCGATTGAGAATAATACAGTTGCCTCAGCAGCTCTCGCTTTATTGGCAGATAAGGTGGGGGTCTCCACGTTTATATTGATTTCTACGGATAAAGCAGTCGCCCCAAGCAGTGTCATGGGTTTGAGTAAACGTTTAGCAGAACTCTTGGTAAGTGCGATCGCCCAAAACAGCCAAACCCGATTCCTTTCAGTCCGCTTTGGGAACGTTTTGGGGAGCCGTGGTAGTGTTGTCCCCATTTTTCAGAGTCAGATCGCTAAGGGAGGCCCCGTTACGGTCACCGACCCAACAATGACTCGCTACTTTATGACCACCCCCGAAGCAACTCGTCTGGTGCTTCAGAGCCTAGCTGTGGGAAAGTCTGGCCAAACTCTAGTGCTTGACATGGGTAAACCCGTAAGGATTTATGATTTAGCTGAGCAATTGATTCGTCTGGAAGGCTATATCCCTGGCAAGGATATTGAAATTCAAATTACTGGTATTCGGCCCGGTGAAAAACTGCACGAAGCGCTGGTTGATGAAGACGAAAAGAGTACACAAACCGCCCATCCTCGGATTTATTGCCTGATGAAAAGGCATCCAGGCCATTTACCCGTCGATCATACTCTGCAGCGCATTCAGCACTTTCTAGAAACACAGCGTCTTAGTAAGCTATGGGAGCTTTTGTCAGTAGAATCGACCATTAATGGAGTCGACAAGTCGATTTGAGCAGAAAAAAAGTTGGTTTTATTAATGCTGACAGGAAGATTTTATCGACCACGTAAAAATCAGAAAAGCTAGTACGAAATCACTAAAACGACTCCTTCACCTTATTAAAAAGACCATTTATTTTTCTATAAATCAACCTTAAGAGTTTATCAGTTATTGAATGAATTCTCTTTTATCCTGGCTAGACCTCATCATAAAACTTTTCCTGCTAGGCATATTTGGTGTGGGAGCTTGGTCATTATTTCACTCATTTCGTCAAAGGGTTTTAGTTTCTCCTATAGCGATCGCGACTCTTTCACCGTTTTTTATTACGTATAAAATAGCCGCTGCTGCTGGCCAGGGAGGCAGCCTTGATACGATTTATCTAATCCTCGCAGGTAGCCTGTTAATCCTCTTAGGACTATTTTATATTTATAATTTTTCCAAGATAAATCAGATCTTTCAACAAGATTTTACAAGCTTAAAAGAGCACAGATTACTTTTGTGGTGTGGTGCAGGAATAATCCTCTTTTTATGGATTCGAGGTCTTTATCTGGAATACCCCGGGGATGCCGTAATTTATTTACAGCGCATTGGGCTGGCCAATCAAGATGCTCCGGCTAATATTAGCTCGCTCTGGCAATATCAACCAGCTGATACCTTTACAAATAGTTTTCAACACTGGTTAGTCGGCACAGATGCTTTGATGAGAGAAAAGCTCGGACTTGTTGCGGCCCTCAGTGCCGGAATGCTTTGCTTCGCGACCTATCGGTTATCACTTTGGTGTACACCTAGTCAGCCAATTGCGGTTCTTTCCGTACTTCTATTCTTGGGTTTTTATGGCAATTTACAAATCAGCTTTTTTCTATATAAAATTCTTCAGGGGGCGACCCTGGCGCTGATTGCTTATCTAGAAATTCTTCCTAGCTATTGGGATAGCTTAACTCAATCAACGTTGAAGCACTTTAGGCATCCCAGTAAAATTGCAAAATTTTTAATAGTAATTACGGGAGTTTGGATTTGCCTCGACTGCCACCAAGAGAAAATTTTATACTTAATTGCTATCACTTTCTCATATATCTTTTTTTCTATTCTTAAAAACTGTCTTCAGCGGAAGCCATTGGCGTTCTTAGCCATCACAGCATTTAGCTTAATTACGGTTTTACTCCTATGGCTTAGCTTGTCAGATCGTCCGCCCGTTAGTATCAACTCACCGTCAATACACTTTTGGGCTACTGTCGGAGAAAGTCCTCTTTTTATCTATTGGCCCAATCAGCCCAACTCATCTTTTATGCTCCTCGATATGATGTGTATGGTGCTGGCTGTGCTTATCTTGAGTCAGACGTCGGTTAGTTCTAAATTATTTTTTATGGGGACGATTGCGATCGCTCCCATTTTCTTTTTTATCAATCCCGTTGCCGTCACCGCCTTAATCAAGCTTACGCATCCTAATAACTTATATCGAATCATGATTGGTGGACTGCCCTGGATATTTTTGCCGCTAGTCTGTCATTTTTTATATCGTCAGCAAAGGCTTAAGATTCAATTTTTTCCCATAGTTTTCGTAGCACTGGGATTCTTAGCTTACTCACCTGTCTACGGAAAGTTTTCCCATCTACTTAGACCCATACCGCCCTATGCTGATGGCAGAGATTTATCTCCAGTGGTTGAGCAGCTGTTGGAGACTAGCTATCAGCATGGCGATCGCCCTCTTAATATATTGGCGCCCCCTTATGTCAATACGTATCTTGCTGCTTGGCCGCAGTTTACTCTGCAATCAAACCGTTGGCTTGATGATAATTTTGAAACGCGAGGCCCTGACTTAGCCTACTTTTTTGGAACTGTTATTAATGACATCGAACTAGCAGAAATGCTGGCACCTAACTTTGACACAATTGTTTTGGATAGACGAGATTGGCTCAGCTATCAAAGTTGGTTAGGTGAAGTAACCAAACACTGGGCTCCTGACTTAATCCAGACTCAAAGAGCTTTATTTGCTGGCAATAATTTGAGAAATTATCTCGAAAATACTTCTGATCCCAACTTCAAGAAGACACTAGAGGTAAATAGCTTTGAGGTTTATCAAAAAATTATTCCCTAGAGCGACTCAATCATTTTTGAGCGCAAATGGCAGTTCCGCGATCACGAATATTACGAACATATCGGGCGCCAGGCTGAACAATAATGCTCCAGCAGAAAAACGCTTCTAATTCGGCAACATCGTGGGGACGTCGGCGCAGAGAGCACGCTCCTCATCCGTGACGTTGATGTTGTGCGTCAGATAATCGCGCAGCCAGTCACACGCCCGCATGAGCAATCGCTCACGATTGAGGTCGTAGAGAATCACCGTCCCATCTTGGCTGGCACTAGCGAGCATTTCGCCATCCGGGCTGAAAGTCACACTCACGACCCAGTCTTGATGTCCCTCCAGCGTTTGCAGTTCTTCTCCCTCGGTACTCCACAGCTTCACAGTGCCATCACTGCTAGCACTAACAACTGTCTTACTATCGGGGCTAAAGCTCACACTGTTAACCCTAAAGCGATGCCCCTCTAGAGTTTGCAATTCCTCTGCCTCAGTGCTCCACAGTTTCACCGTATTATCACTGCTGGCACTAGCGATGGTTTTGCCATCAGGACTGAAACTTACGCTTAAGACTTTGTCACGGTGCCCCTCAAGGGTCTGTGTTTCCTTTCCCTCAGTGCTCCATAGCTTCACAGTATTATCACTACTGGCACTAGCGATGGTTTTGCCATCAGGACTGAAACTCACACTTAAGACTTCGTCACGGTGGCCCTTAAGCGTCTCTGTTTCCTCTCCCTCGGTGCTCCACAGCTTCACAGTACGGTCACTACTCGCACTAGCGATGGTCTTGCCATCAGGACTAAAGCTCACAGCATTGACATTATCGGTATGCCCTTCCAGAGTTCGTAGCTTCTGTTTCTGGATGTCCCAAATCGTCACTGCCCGATAATGAGTTGAGGCAATTGCCTGGCCGTCAGGACTAAAAGTAACGCTCGAACCGCCAACCAAAAAATCTGTCAGTTCAATGCTCTGCAGCTTTTTTCCGCTACGACTCCATAGCTCTAGCATGCCATTCTCGCTGACACTAGCAATGGTTTTCCCGTCGGGACTAAAGCTCACAGCATTAACACCGTCAGGGGAAACTTCAAGAGTTTGTAGTCCCGTGCCTCCAGGGCTCCAAAGTTTGATTGCGCCATCTCCACTGGCTGAAGCAATGGTCTTTCCATCAGGGCTAAAACTCACGCTCTCAACAATATTACGATGACCTTCTAGAGTCTGTAGCTCTCTTCCTTCAAGGTTCCATAGCTTTATTAGATCATCTTCGCCCGTGCTGACAACTGTCTTCCCATCGGGGCTAAAACTCACACTTAAGACTCCAGCGCGGTGGCCTTCTAGAGTGGCTGTTTCTTGGCCCTGGTAATTCCATAGCTTTACAGTGCCATCCTCGCTAGCACTGGCAATCGTTTCACCGTTAGGACTAAAACTGACGCTCCAAACTCCCCGAAGATGGCCTTCCAGAGTGGCTATTTCTTGTCCCTGGTAATTCCATAGCTTTATAGTGCCATCCTCGCTAGCACTGGCAATCGTTTCACCGTCAGGACTAAAACTGACGCTATTTACACCAGCACTGTGCCCTTCAAACGTGTGCAACTCTACCCCGTCCTCACTCCATAGCTTGATGGAACTGTCCTCGCTAGCACTGGCAATAGCCTGACCATCGGGACTAAAACTCACATCCCAAATCCAGTCATCGTGCCCTGCTAAAGTTCTTAGCTCTTCCCCCTGACGATTCCATAGCTTCACCGTGCCGTCATCGCTAGCAGAGGCAATCAATGTACCATCAGGACTAAAGCTGATACCGTTGACCCCGCCGTCATGGCCCTCAAAGGTATACAGCTCCGCGCCATCGCTATTCCATAGCTTCATCGTTCCATCACTCCCGGCAGAAGCAATTGTCTTTCCATCAGGGCTAAAACTTACATGACTGACCCAGCTGTGATGTCCCTCTAGCTGATTTTTCTCAAATGCCCTTTGCAGTAGTGACCAAAGGCGGGCAGGCGGAAGCATTTTTTCCGTGCCCACTAGTTCAACGTTTGACATCCGATCAACCGCGCTTACACTCGTCACTAAGGCTTCGAGTTGATCATTGGATAAAAAAAGCGCTCGCGAGGCGGTGCTGAGCGCTTGGATTTCACTTTTTTCTGCGCGGATTCGCTGATAGTTTCTAGCCCTAGCAACGGATAAAGTCAGCAATCCTAACAGCGTGACAATGCCTAAACTAATTCCGGTAAGGGTGGTAGCCCGTTTTTGCAGCTTCAAGCGCTGTTCCAGCGCTTCGTTCTTTTCAGCCAAAAAGAGAGCCGCTTTCTCATCCGATGCTCGCTTGGCCTTTAACGCGACTCGCTCGCGCTCGCGAGCCTCCTCCAGCTCCGCCATTAGCCCTGGCGTTTGCACATCCCTCACATAGGGGACCAGGTAGTCATGCACCAGCTGATAGCGAGCCTCAGGCTCTTCGGGAATCTCGAACGCGAGCCCCGACCCGACGAGAATCGACAGCACCATGCTGAGCTGATGATAGTCAAAGGGCATTTCCAGCAGCGCCAGCTCATATTCCAGTTCATCACGGGTCTTGAGGGGGCGAAAGAGGCGCTGTTCACGATCTTCCTCCGTGAGCAGGTAGAGCACAACCCAGGCGAGGCGTTCGTTGGAAGGGCCGCAGTCGCGGACGACATAGGAGAGGTAATCCTGCACTAGCCTTTCTTTGGGCATATCGCCCAGGGCTTCGTACTGAGCCCGGGTATTGATGTCTTCGCGCTGGAGCTGAGCCCCGACGACCTGGAGTTCGATGGGGCGCACATCGCCGGTTGCCGCTGAAAGGTCGGCAACCAGGCGGTGAATCAGGTCATCGGGCAGAGGATATTGGGCAGCAATGGTAAGCTGGCGGATCACCCCTTCAGCAGCGGCGGCGGTAAAGTTGGCTAAGGCATAGCGCTGGTCGCGGCTGAGCAGGTCTTGATCCTGCAGGTGGGTGGCGGCGTTAATAATGCGTTCCGCGTCCAGCAGGTGGTGCAGATAGTCTTCCCGCAGGGCTAGCACCACTTTGACGAAAGGCTGGTCAATGCACTGACCGAGAAAGTCATAGAGCTGGCGCCGATCGCGGGGCTCATCATCATCAAAGAAAAACTCCTCAAACTGGTCAAAGATCAGCACAAAGGCGCGGTTTTTGCCAATTCCCCAGCGCAGTTTCTCCATCAGGGTGGCGATGGTGGGGATGTCCATATCCGCGTGCAGAGAGGCTGGCGGCTGCCAGGGAGCCAGCACCTGGTCGAGAGCGTCGTCGAGGATCTGCTGCCAGTTGCCGTAAGTCTGCACCAGCAGGGGAATGGTAGGATTACCCGCGATCGCGCTGCCCGGATTGTTGAGCAGCGGCAGCAGACCTGCCGTCAAAATCGAGCTTTTGCCCACCCCCGACGGTCCGTGCACGATCACGATGGAATGGGAATTGCCCTGCAGGCGTTGTGCCAGCGCTTCCACATCTCGCAGCCGCCTCGAAGCGCTAATCTCTGCCGCCACGGCGGCCTGGGTAATCTCGTCAAAGGGTTGGGCCTGGCCCAATCGCCGATGGGGCTGCACCGCGCCCGCACCGATAAAGGCCCGCAGATTATAGCGATATTCCACCTGGCGGCGATCTTGCTTGACGCTAAAGGCTTCCCAGTAATCCCCCAAGTCAAAATAGTGATCAATCAGATTGTTCAGCACGCGCAGGTGCAGGGTCAGGTCGACTTCGGGGTCGGTTTCCCAGCGGGCCGCTTCCAAATACTGAATGGCCGTTGGCGCATCGCCTAGGTGCATCTGGGCCTCCCCCAGCAGGAAACGATACCAGCCCCGCTGAAAGCTTTTGGCGACTTTTAGCGCCTGGCTAAGTTCCATATCGTCGTCGTCACCGGCGGCCACAGCATCCTCAGCGGTTGCCAGAATTTTGAGGGCCTGCTTGGCTTCGTCCTGGGCGGTAAGCCAGTCTTCTTTAATCAGGGCCACTTCGGCTAGAAAGCCGCGATCGCGGGCCAGTCGTACCGCATCCTGAGTTTCCTGATGCAGCCGGACGCCTTCGTTAGCCAGCGTTGCCAAGGTGGACCAGTCCCGCTGCTTTTGCAACACTTCCGCCAGAGCATGGATAAATCTCGCCAGATGAAGCGTCTGGTCGCGCTCGCGAAAGTGCTCTACCAGCTGCTCAAAGTACTGCCGCGCCTGCCGTAAAGAAGAGTCGTAAGTCACCCGCTGCACTACGGCATAGCTGCGCCACCACAGCCCTAAGTGCAGCCACAGCACCGCCCGCCGATCCGCTGTTGTCAGAGCATCGGCAGGGTCAGTAGACGATGCGCTCTCGGCTTGAGACTGCCAAAAGGCCAGGCTGCGCTCATAGCGTTCGCGGGCCGCCTCCATCTCCAGGCGGCTGTGAGCTTCGCGCCCCTGCAAAAAGTCGAGGCTGGCCTGCAGATAGGGATCAGGGATGACGTTTTGCGCCGCCAGGTCTTGAATGGCGAATTCCAGTTCGCTGCGCAGGGCATCACTGCCGATCAGGCGAATGGACAGGGTGGACAGCTCGCGATCGCCCCCGCGCTGCAAAATATTATTGAACAGCTGATCAGTTCCTGCTTTCAGCGAATACCACAGTTCCTCAGCGGGCAAGGTGAAATGAATGGCGGCAGGGGAAAAGCTGCGGAAATCGGGGGCAAAATGAGCAAACTGCTGCTTCACCTTGCGGTTCATCCACAGGACGATGGGAAAGGGAAACTGCTGGCGAAAGTCGTCACGTCCCATATTGGTGGCGCGCAGCACGGCCCGCAAGTCAGCCGTGGTGAGATAATCTAGCCCCACAATTAACAAAGCGGCAGGGGGCTGCCCGGCGACGGACTGCTGAATAATTTCTCGTAGATTTGGGAACTGCCGAGGCAGCTGCATCACCTCCGCCAGTCCGGCATCTACCAGATCTTGATTGACCAAGTGGCGCAACCGATGGTAGTCGCAAGCAGCGGCGATTAGCGAAAACTCGCCACGGGAAAACTGCAGCGTATTCCGTAACTCCGCCAATTTTGCCTGGTTATACTGCAGCAGTTCAGCGTCGGAGTAAGCGCGACGGGGGGGGGTTACGATGTCTTCATCCACTGTTGATAGACCTCGGTTTCTGCCAGTACGGGGTTAATATCGACCCAACGTCCGCGATTGTCCCGATACTCGTACAAAAAGAGCTTCCTTAACAAACTATTGTACTCATCGTTTCCCTGGAAGTTCCGCGCTTTCACGGCTTGGAACAGCAGTTGCCACTCGGCTTCGTCGATGATGCCCAGTAGCTCATTGCGTTCATCTCGTAACTCTTGTTCTAGGGTGGGTTGCGTGATGGGCAATCCTTGTTTGCGTAAGCAGCCGGAAACGTATCGCAAGACGTTACGAACATGGCCACCACTGGCAAGGCAGAGGCGGTCAAGGGTGGTCGGGGCATCGAAAATATTGGGGATGTAGCGTTGGCGATCGCTGGCGGGCAGATCGGGATAGGCCCGCGCCATCACCATTTGCCGGAGCTTAGCCATGCTATCAGGGTTGCTCTCTCCGCGAATGGTTTTCACCGGCACCATGGTCAGCACTCGTGGACGCAGCCCAAAGCGGTTCATCAAAATCGGCAAATCGTTGGAAAAAACCAGCTCTAGGGGAATGGTGTAAATGACGTGACAGTCCAATCGCTTGAGCTGTTCCCCTCGATCCACAAACAGATATTCGGGCTGCGAGCGTCCATTGGGCTTGGGGTTGGGAAGCATTTTCTCGAGGTTATCGGCGATCGCCACTAACCCCTGTTTGCCCTGAGCCTTGAGCTGGGCTAGGCCCGGAGCCAGCAGCTCAGAATTGATGGCGTCCAAAATATATTTTGTGCGCGGTTCCAAATATTGATGGAGCTGCGATCGCAGATTCGTACTCTCTTTAGACTGGGCGGTGATTTCAGCGATGCCGACCGACAAGGTTACATCCGAAATCTCGATTGGCATCTGCAAGATGTCTGCAATGCTGCGGAACAGCCGCTGAAAGTAGGTGGGCTGGACGTTGATGCCGAGCTGCTCCAAACTGGCGCTAATCTGCCGCGCCATGACCAGCAAGATATCTGTGACTTCCACATCTGCCATCTCCAAATCTAGGCCGGAGTCGAAATAGACGACGTGGAAGCCCGCCTGCTGGAGCCGTTCTCGTAGCTGCAGCAGTTCCGTGGATTTGCCAGAGCCGACATGCCCGGTGAGCAGTTGGGTCGTGGCTTCGTCTGGCGATAGGTCAATGATGGTGCGCGCCAGTTCGCGCACCACGTCCCCCCCCCGCACATCGGCAAAATCAATGTAGTAGCGTGGGTCAGCCACCGGATTGCCGGGATTCGAGGCTTTAAAAAAATTGCGGAGAAAATTGGCATCCATGGCGCGGCTTCCTGACAGCACGCCTGTTATAGCATGGTCATCCGGTGCGTCAGGAGTCATCAGCAGATTCGGCCAATAAAGTTGTGAGGCGCAGCGATCGCCTTGTAAGCTCATCACCTGCTGGAGAGTGCTTGATAAAATAGCAAAATCGGGCGAGTTGGGTATTGTCGAATGATGAACGCGCAAAGTCCTACGCCAACTGCGTATCCTCATATCGGGCTTGATCAAAAGCGGGTGCCCATTATTTTGGGTACAAACCTCAAAGTTGTTGAGCTAGTTATGGCCCAAAAGGCTTATGGGTGGACGCCGGAAGAAATTCAAATCAATCATCGCAATTTAAGCATGGGACAAATCTACGCGGCCCTGGCTTACTATTGGGATCACCGAAAAGCTCTCGACGCTGATATTCAGCAACGGGAATCCTATGCTGAAAACTTAGCGCAACAGGCTTCACCCTCTCCTTTTGTAACGCGACTCAGAAATCAAGGTCTGCTGGTATGAGCCTCGCGCTTTACATGGATGAGAATGTTCATGGAGCGATTACGAACGGATTACGTCAGCATCGGGTAAATGTGCTCACAGTTCGAGAAGACAACCGCAGCGGCGTTTCGGATCCTGACGTTTTAGATCGAGCCACGGAACTGCAGCGAGTGCTCTTTTCTCAAGACGATGATTTGCTTGCAGAAGCTAAACGACGACAGACCATGGCAATCGCCTTCCCGGGAGTCGTATTTGCTCAGCAATCACGGGCCTCAATTGGTACGTGCATCCGAGATTTGGAGCTAATTGCCACTTTGGGCAAACGCTCAGAATTTGAAAATCAGGTGCAATTTTTACCCCTCTAATGTTGTTGTGAATTCGAAAAAGAAGGCTTTTAGTTCTTGGTCTTGGGGCTTGATACCTAAACTATTACTCGCCTACTCATCTACCGCAGCCAACCCAGCCACCCTCATACTCTCACACCATTACTCTATTACCCTCTCACACCCCACTCTCTCCC